>LKMX01000018.1 GCA_001564035.1 Nanohaloarchaea archaeon PL-Br10_U2g27 | reverse complement strand
TGCGCCTAGAAACCGCGATCCCGAAAATGACCCTATGCAGAGTGAGATTCAAGAAGAGATATCAGGTCTGAAAGATGAGCTTGAAGAAGTAAAGCAAAATGAGCCTCAATTGGAAAAAGAGTTGAACAGTGTTATTAGCGATGCGTCTAATTTAGAAGCGCTTAAAGGAAAGGTGAAAAACGAATTAGAAAACGGCAATATCTCCCGAGAAAGAGCTGAAAAGATAATTAATATAGCGAACGAAGCAGAAAATATTGCAGGCCTTGAGCAAAGGCTTTTACAAGAAGAAGAGCTGATAGAGGGAGAAGAAGAAAAATTAGTCTCGGAGACGGAGCAAGTGAATGGCGTAGAAAGCGAGATAGCCGGTTTGGAAGAGAGTATAAGTTCTTTAGAACACAAGATTTCTGAACAATCCGAACAAGTGTTTAATCAACTCCAACAAATATCGTCACAGCTAGCAAATCTTGAAGACCGCCTTTCTCAAGAGGCAATTGATGAAGAAGTATTTAACCAAAAATTGAATGAACTCAATAAACAATTTGAGCAAGTAAAAAGCCAGATAAACGATTTACAGGCAGAACTCCAGCAAGCGACTCAAGGAGCGAGACAAGTAGAAATCGACTCCGAAGAAGCAGAAAGAGAGCTGAGTGAAAGCCAGAAAACATTCCAAGATGTAATCAACGAAATTCAAAAGGCGGAGCAAATTGATAAAGAGGCCTCAAAGGAAGTCACAGACCTAGTACCTCTTACTAGCGAAAGCAAAGAGCTCGTTCCCCTGAAAAGAGTCGCTGAAGAAGAGAAATCGTTGGTATTACACGAATCAGAAGAACTAGATGGAGAAGAACATGCTTTAGACGTGATAAGAGATGTTTTGGGGAAAGAGCAGAGAGCCTTGGAGCTTTACGAACAAAACCTTTCTGAGGAAGAACAGACTCTAGTAGTACTAACTAAACAGGTTCAGCAACTCCGGAATACAGCACAAAAACTAAAGAAAGAAATTGCCCGTGCAGAAGAACTAGAGGCACGAAATCTGAAAAACGTTGGAAGAGACATAACGGAAATAAGAAAACGGTTGTCGCGAATTTGGAGCCGTCTACGAAACAACCAAATACCCGCATCACAGTACGAAGAAATTGAGAGAGAAGTATTAAGGTACGTCAACATAATAGCAGAAGAAAAGCACCATACAGAAAGCAAAAAACAGCAGAAACAAATAAGAGAAGTAGAAAACCTAGCAAGAAACGTCCTAAAAAGACTTGAAGGCCAAGACGAAAATGTGCTAGATAGAGCCCTAAAAGTGAATAAAACTGCAAAAGAGCTAAAAAATCTGATAAGAAAGGCCGAAAACGCGGAAGACAAATGGGAAGCAGAAGAAATTTACAACGAAGCTCAAAAAACGTTTAACGAATTAGGCCCTAGAAACAGGTATTCAGATGAGAACTCAGAAGAAATAGGAGATCTAGAACGACAGTTAGCAGACATACTAAAACAAAAAATGGACAGGCCTCTGAACAACCTATGGGCGTAAAAACCCCTTTCCAAAACTATCCTATAAAAACTAAAAAGACGCAAATAATTCTTAAGGACGTGAAAAAATAGTGAAAAACCTGTGGACCATAGCTTCTTATCCTGCAGCAGCAATAGGAGGATACTTTATAGCTCTACTAACTGAAGACCTAGCTGAGAACGCTTTAGGCCTTGAACCGTGGATGAACACTGTTGTGGTGCTTGCTGTGTCAGGCCTTGTCGTAGGCTTTTTAGTCGACGAAGTAATACCAGCTTACATACATGAGCTGCAGCAGGAGCGCGGGTCCGGAGGCCTAGGTAATGACTTCGGGGGAGACGATCTCGGAGGAGATGATTTTGACTTCGGTAACTAAAATTTCAGGCCTTTTACTCTCAGTGTTTTTCTTAGTTTCATTGGTTTCCGCTGACTACTATTATAGCGACCAGCAGGTTGGTTCTGACTGGTTTGTGGTCCCTGAGTATGATTCTCATGAAGAAATAATTGCCGAGTTTGTGGCGCCTTTCTTATTCATCACTATTCTTTTGCAGTTCTCTCTTAAAAGGGCTTTAAAGTTTACTTTTGACACAGGCGACAACCCATGGGAAGACGGGCCTAACGTGGATAAGGAAGCCACTATAATGGCCGTAACTATAGCTTTAATGGTTGTTGTATCACCTTACTGGGAGTTGATACAGCAGATGGCTGCATCGATAGGTGTTATAGCTGTCGGGGCCTTGATACTAGTATTCCTGTTCATGATCTACGTTTTTGTAAGGCCTTGATGACAGAACATAAAAACAGAGTGAACCTATTTTAACATATGGCAGGCCGCAAAACCGTTCTTCTAGGCTCCGCACTTACCGTATATACTTCTACTGCGGCAGCACAGATGCTAGGAGCAGAGATGACGGTTGAAGAAAGCCTGGTCGAGTTCGTAAACACAGTAACAACTTTCCAAGTAGAAACCGCTGGAGAAGTAATGCTGTTCATCGTAATGCCGATCATAGGCTTCTACTTTTTAATCAAGAACTTTACAACCATGGGCTACGAAACATTTGAAGAAAGAATAGGCCGAGAAAACTACCACCGAACAGACGAAGACACGCCTACGGGAATGAAAGGATTCTCGCTTGTAGCCTCCTCAACAACAGTCCTCACGCTCGGCGCCATATCATCAGGCCTTCTAGCACTAGCAGGATTATCAGCCCTAGCCCTAGCAGCCATCCTTTACGCAGGCCTGATACCTAGTAGAACAACCACAACAACAGCAACACCTACAGATCAAACAACGACTCAAGACTCTACGTCTCAAAACGGTCAAACTCAGAACCATCAAAACCTACAGGCCTGGAAAGATCTAGGAAAGGAGCTGGGAAAAACAGGCCGAGAAATTGCCGATGGTTACAGCCAGAGAAGCCGGCAGAGAGAGGAAAAAGGCCTAGAGGAAGCGTTAAGATTCTTTGATACCGACATGGTAAGCGAGATAGAGCATGTTAGAAAGCATCACTCCAGTATAGAGAGATTGTTGTCCCAGGCAGAGGATGATCTAGGAGATTTCAATGATAACGGTCCGGACGTTTTCAAGAGTTTAACTCGGAGAGCAGGCCTCATCAACGAAATTTTAGGCCAGTATACTTCTAAAAGCCCTGCAACCATAGATAACTTCCACAACTCTGTTAAATCGGATAGAAATTTTAAAGAAGAGATTTACAATCTGGAAAACCAGATAAAAAGGTGTTTAAAGAGCGAGAGCATTACGCCTCCCGACGATGTGTTTAATGACTTGTTGGATGAAATGCAGTTTATCTTGGCTTCGGCGCACTTCATGCATTACTCTCCCGTATCGATGTCAGAAATTTCTTCGGACAGAGATGCTGCTGAAAAAGTTGTGTCAAAGGCCTTAGATATGAACAAATGCCAGGATTTATCCGGAAGAGATGAAGCAAATGAATTAATGAGAGTGGCAGGCTGGCTTGATCAACGTTCTAATACCCTAAAAAACATAGTTAAGCGGGCGGAGAGAATCGCTAAAATGGATATGCAGATATCTGAGGCTGAGCTTAACCACATCAAGAAACTGGTCGAAAAAGACGGAGAAATCCACTCTAAATTAAAAGCACTAAAGAATGTGTGCTCAAGTTCTTCAGTTGTTTCTACAGCTCTTTCCAACGATATTCTTCGAGCAGAGGCTAAGATGGCTGACGTGGATACTGAGTTAGCTTCTCTTGAAAGTAAAGTGGCGGCGCACGGGAAGTTTGAATCTGATGTCTACAAGCAGCTCAAAAAGCTGGAACAAGCAATGTAGAAACTTCGAAAAACCAGAGAAATCTTGATTGGCAATGTGATGACTGCCCTAATTATTTAAACAATAGCTCAATAATTTACAGTTGTAGAGGTAAATAATAGATGCCAGCAGAACAAATAATTGATCGGGCCGTAACTAATATTGATGTGTTAATAGCAGGTGCAGTTATAGGATACCTTGCTGGAAGAACCATGATGAAGCGTAAAATGAGAAGAGGCGGCATGGGAATGGGAGGAGGATTCATGTGAACCGAGACAAGCTACACCGCTTCATGTACGAACTCGAGAATATTGTAGATGAACTGGCGATAATTATACTTTCCTTGGGAGCTATCTCCGTCACTGCATGGGTACTATTCGTATCCACAGCAGACTGGGACATTATATCCTTCGGCAGAGTAATCTTCCCTTGGATAACAATGCTCGCACTAATGATTATAGGACGCGAGCTATGGCTGATTAACAGGAAGCTTTCATACTACCTAGAACAGAAAGATCAGAGGGATTAACTGCTAATGACAGAAGCAGAAGGATTTTCAACCCTCCTTGAAACAATGGCCCAGTTGGACTTCTTTACACTGGTCCTACCATTTGTACTATCCTACATAGTATTCTTCCTAGCACTAAAACGCGTAGATCTCTTCAGTGAAGACAAACATGCCGCACTAATAGCCATAATATCCTCGTTCTTCACAGCACAGTTCATAGCAGTAAACCCATTCTACCAACAGTTCTTCATAGAATACTTCGGCAGACTAACAATAGGAATAGTAGGGATAGTAGGACTCATGGTCCTAATAGGCCTATTCGGCTGGAACGAAGGCGACTTACGAAGCCCGATGGGCGTATTCCTCATAATATCGATCGTAGCATCAGCCTTCGTAACAGCAGGAGGGTTCGGCCCTAGCCAAGTAGACGTAGGACAATATGATATGGCAGATCTCGGGCCTTTACTTATAGACTCAGGCCTTATCTGGCTTCTTCTGATAGCAGGAGTACTGGCATGGACACTAAAAGACAGCGAAGATGACGGAGGAGGACCAGACGCAAGAAAAAGACTAGAATGGTTGTTTGGAGGAGATAGTACGTGAGTTTCTTTGCTGAAATGGTTGCATTCATGTCAGAAGCAGGCCTTTTCCACCTATTTTTCCCGTGGCTCCTCCTGCTGACCTTCACATACGGAGTTCTCCAAAAATATGAGGTGTTTGAGGAGCCTAGCATTAACGGCGCGGTTGCAGTAGCTTTTTCGTTTCTTGCTATAGGAGGAGTTTACTTTGCATTCCCTGAAACGCTTTTCACAAACTTTGCAGCAGTACTGGCTTTCGCATCTTTTGTGGCTCTTGGCTTCCTGATAGTGATGGCAGTAGCAGGGATAGATCTAGATTCAATGACCGACATTGAGAAAAACATTCCTTTAGCTGCTGGAGCATTAATACTTGGAGGAGGCCTTATCGCGGTAGTAGCAAGTAGTTTTGGATTGACCGGCGTAGTAGAAAACGTAGAAGTGGATGCTGATATGGTTGACGAGGTTTTAATGCCTGTTTTACTTCTCGGTTTTATACTGGCTGTAGTCTATATAACCTCTAACTAGAAAAAATTTACCAGTTGCTCATATCTATGTCTTCAACATCGTCCGAGTCCAGTTCTGTATCAGTTTCTATGCCTCTCTCATTCTTTATCTCCTGAACCAGCGAAGTCAAATCTTTCACGTTCTCAACAAGGGAAGGTAAGACCTGCTGGAATGCTTTTTCTAGGCCTCCAATCCTGCTCTGGTAAGAATCGATATGGTCTTCCATTTCATCGACTTTCTGGACGAACTGTTGCTGGTCTTCATCATCTCTGATCTCCAGCTCGTTAACCCTTTCATCAAGATCCTCCACCTTATCAACTATTATGTCTAACTCTTCATAGACGCTTTCAAACTCACTGTTCACTCTCTGGAACTGTTCGGCAACAATAGTTTCTATAAGCTCCTCTGTAGCCTGGTCTATCGTTCCAGACTGCCCGTTATTAGGCTGCGGATTTGATTGAGGGATTTGCTGGCCAGAAGGCTGGCCTAGATTCGGGTTCTGAAGGCCGGATTGAGCATCTTCTTGAGGCATCGGCGTATCTTGGTCGCCACTTTCTTTATTGTATCCCTCATCCATTGGACTAACGGCTTCAGGATCGGCTTCTTTATTGTAAGGTGTCATTGGTTGTGGGCCTGAAGAATCATTTGTAGCGGTAGAAGTTATAGCATTATTGACCGCCCTGCTAATTTCGGTGGATGAATACCTGCCCTGAAGTTCATCCATTATTTCTTCTTCAGAGTATCCTTGTTGAAACATGCTTTCAACAGTTCTCTCAAGGCTTCCGCCTGAAAAACCAGGTTCATCGCCAGGCCTAGAAGCTTGGGATTGCTGATTCTGGGCCTCTTGCGAGTCTTCTTGGTCTTTTAAGCGTCCGAATAGCTGAAATTTCATTGATTAATAAGGCCTCTATGTTTAGTTATTCTGTTTGCTTGTTTTTTAACTTTCTCTCTATTATGCGTTCAACTTCTTTTCGAGAGATGTTTTGAGAGGTTGCTTCACGAAGCTGTTTTTCAGTCACGAAATTGGAGTTAAGCGGGTTTAGCAGATCCATGTAGTTTTCGATCTCTTCAAGCTCTTGGGAAGTGACAAATTTTCTTTTCTCCCTGTTAATCTCTCTTATATCAACTTCCATGTTCGCCACTCGATCTCTTAACTCTGTTATTTCATCCTCAAGGCTTTGAATATCTTGATTTACGGATCCATGCTTCTCCAGTACTGTATCATCCAGAGTATTAACTCGGGCGTTCAAGTTCCTTATCTTATCTTCTAGGCCTCTAACTCTTCGGTTAAAGTCGTTCACCCTGTCAATTATCTGGTTGATTATCTGCTGATCGGCCATCCTATCTTTTATTTTAGCAAAACATGAATAATAATGCTAGGATGAGCATAAGAGAAAAGGACATATTTGACTACGAATTTGAGGAGGATACTCGGACCGTCAGAGTCAATACTCTCGGCTCAATCTACGGCGCTTCAGTTGAAGATTATCCTGAGGTGATGGCCCGAGTAGTCGACATACTACAGGAAGTGCCTAACGCCTCATCCGTAATCTTATCAGAAAGCCGAGACTATGAGTACAGCGAAGAACAAGTAAGACTGCTCAAGGAAATCGCTGATGCAATACAAGAAATCTCAAACAAAGGCCTGCTCTCAACCAATATCAGAAACGACAAATGCGGCCAACTATACAGTGAACAACTCCCTGAAGTCCAGAACATAGTCCTCAACAATCTCAAGCAAGATCCCGTAGGAGCATACGTAGAGCTGAAAAGAAAAAAGCGGCATCTAAGACAGGAACAGGACGAAACTTATCCTCAGCAGAGCCGTTGCAGGAAATACTTCGTACAAGACGTTCTTAACCCGGTAATGAAAATACTGGAAAACACGCAGATAATAAAAAAGGCCTCAGACTACATCACAGGCCACCACATAGGAGACAGAGAAGTCTACAGAGAGTTCTTCCACCCACTAGTCAGGCCTAACTTCATGCTTACAAAATACATGTCCCTCCCTCCTGAGAGAGGAGAGGAGGTAGAACGCTATAGTCGTGGAGAGGTCGAAGTCTCAATTTATAACGTTCCTGAAAAAACAAGGCCCGTGTATCACGTAAACCCTCCCGAGTTCAACCTGCCTGAGGAAAAGTACAACTTGCTTGACGCGGCCAGAAGATTTATGGCCTCCCACGAACCAGAGTCCGGAGAGTTCGCGGAACCAGACCGGATGAGAGAGGTTTTCGAAAGCATCGGACGGGACATGCTTAGAGACATCGCAAACCAGATGGGAATACAACTATCAAAAGATGAGATAGAAAGCATAGGAGAAATACTAAACCGATACACATCAGGCCTAGGAGTGCTCGAACTGCTTCTCGCAGACCCAAAAATCCAAGACGTATACATAAACTCGCCTATAGGAGGCTCACCAATTTACATAGCTCATGAACACTACGGAGAATGCGAGACCAACCTGATACCGACAAAAGACGAGGCAGAATCATGGGCCACACAGTTCAGAATACAGAGCGGCAGGCCTCTGGACGAAGCTAACCCTGTGCTGGACACAGAAACAGAGGTAAAAGGCGGGAGAGCGCGTGTAGCAGTAATACAGGAAAACCTATCTCCTGAAGGCCTAGCATTTGCATTCAGACGCCACAGATCCCGTGCTTGGACACTGCCGCTATTCGTGAGCAACGGAACGATCAACGCAATAGGCGCAGGCCTACTGTCCTTTATAGTCGATGGGAACCGGTCAGTACTGTTCGCAGGGACTCGTGGAGCAGGTAAAACATCTATTCTAAGTGCGTCAATGCTCGAAATAATGAAAAACCATCGCATAGTAACGGTAGAGGATACCTTAGAGCTTCCTGTACCCCAGATGAAGGATCTAGGTTACAACGTTGAGCGGATGAAGTCGAGATCAGTTATCACGCAAGTAGAAAACGAGATGACTGCTGACAACGCGATAAGAACCTCGTTGAGAATGGGAGACTCCGCACTGGTTATTGGAGAGGTGCGTTCGGACGAAGCGCAGGCCTTATATGAAGCTATGCGTGTAGGAGCTGTAGCAAACTTTGTAGGAGGTACTATCCACGGAGAAGATGCTTATTCTGTTTTTGATCGTGTTGTCAATGATTTGGGAGTGCCAACCACAAGTTTCAAGGCCACAGACATTGTTGTAAGCGTTAACAAAATCAAGAGTCCTGATGGTCTAGAAACTTATAGAAGAGTGACCGGTATCACCGAAGTGCGTAAAGAGTGGCGAGAAGATCCTCTAGAAGAGAATGCATTTGTAGACTTGATGCGTTATGACAGCTCAAAGGACGAGCTAGTGCCTACTGACGAGCTTCTTAACGGAGAGTCCCTGATACTGAACAGAATTGCTGAAAACGTCAGAGAATGGAAGAACGACTGGGAGGCCGTCTGGCAAAACATCAAGATGCGGGAAGAAATGAAAAAAACCTTAGCAGACAAGGCAGAAGAGTACGACAGGCCTGAACTGCTTGAAGCTGAAACCGTGGTAAAAGCAAATCAAAAATTCCACCTGCTCTCTAACCGCGTGTACGAAGAATACGGATCACAAGAGCCTGAAAGAATTCTCAACAGATGGAACGAATGGCTGGACCAACAGGTGTGAACAGGAGTGACACAAAAAATTAGAGGCCTGAACAGGGAAGACGCACGGGTGAATCATTTTGGACGATGAAGAGAAAGAAAGGCTAGATGAAATACTTGGAGAGATAAACAAAGACGTTAAACTGCCTCCATACGACACCCGGGACAACAGCAACAACTTTTCAAGAAGATACCAAAAATACAAAGAAGAAGAAATCCGATCTGAAGAACGCAACCGGTACGAGAAGCTCTGCTACAGAATGGCCTCCGTACTTAATCTAAAGGCAGATGAAGGCACACGCAGAAAACTAGATCCTGCGATAAAACTTCTCGGATGGGAGATAACGCCAGGAATGGTGCTCTCAGCGACCATAGGCGTGCTCATATCGACTTTTGCAGCATGGATAACATTATTCGCCCTGAACATAGGCCTTGGAGCTGCTTTAGGAATGGACGGAGGCCTAATCCCTTTATCGCTGATCCTTATTACAGGCCTCGTGCCTTTTATGGCGGCCGCATACACATTTTACAAGCCATTATATGATGCAAAAGACAAGGTGATAGAAAGCAGCGGCGAAATGATCCTTGCAGTATTATACATGGTCGTATACATGCGCAGCTCTCCCAACCTTGAGGGCGCCGTCAGATTCGCCGCATTGAACCTGCAAGGCCCTATTTCCAAGGATTTAAAGGGCGTATTATGGACTCTGGAGATAGGAGAATACAAAAAAATCGACAACGCTCTGGAAAACTATACTGAGCGCTGGAAAGACTACAACAAAGACTTTCTAGAGTCCCTAAACCTTTTGAGAGCAGCAACAAACGAACCTAATCCTACCCGTCGCGAAAGACTTCTCCAAGACTCAATAGACAACATACTAGACGGAACCCAGGAGAAAATGAAGCACTACGCACAAGGCCTAGAGACACCGGTCATGATACTAAACGCTGTGGGCGCATTGCTGCCTGTGCTCGGCATGATAATGCTTCCGTTAGTATCAGCATTCTTAGGAGGCCTGATAACACCTCTACACCTGTTCATAACGTTCAACTTGATGCTCCCCGCATTCCTATGGTGGTTCATGCAGCGAACACTGAGTTCCAGGCCCCCTACAATAAGCTCCAAACCTGTTTCAGAGGACTCCTTACCGAAAAGAGGGCGTTACACCTTCAATATCTCAGGAGATAAAATGGAGCTACCGGTTTGGCCTATAGGCCTCGGTATATTCGCTGTATTCAGTTTATACGGCATAATAGGCTACTTATCTTTCCCATACTTTTACCCTCTATCAGATTCGTCCGTCATTGAGACCGCGCCAGGCCTCTTAACTTCTGGCGACGACGTGGCTCCCTTCGCAATGCTTATGCGGAGCATGTCCATCATACTGGGTCTAGGCCTTGCCATAGGAGTTACAAAGGTCTTAGGTAATATTGAGCGGCAGAAAGCTGAGGCCAAGTTGAGAGAGATAGAGTCAGAGTTCCCTACTGCGCTTTTCGAGCTAGGTAATAAGATATCTGGCGGAACACCGATCGAGCTTGCTTTAGATCAGGCAGCTCAAAGTACTAAAGATCTGGAGATTTCAAATCTGTTCTTGACCGCTTCTAGAAACGTTAAAGACATGGGAATGACTTTTGACGACGCTATTTTCCATGAACGTTACGGCGCCTTGAGACAGTTCCCAAGTCAAATGATTGAAACCGTGATGAGAGCTATTCTCGAGTCATCGGAAAAAGGAACAAATATGGCCTCTACAGCAATGATGACAATTTCAAGATACTTGAAAAACATTCACCAGACCCAGGAACGGCTAAACGACTTGATGGAAGAGACTACTACAACCATCCAGATGCTTGCATACATGCTAGCACCAATCGTTTCAGGAGTAGCAGTAGGAATGTCCCAAACCATAATCACCGCAATATTTCAGCTTTCCGAGTCGTTCGAGCTTGCCGAAGGAGATCTGCCTGATGGAGAAGAGGCAGAGGCAGGAGCAAACCTAGGAGGAGGAACCTTTATCGAAGACATGGACTCAGCAATACCTCCCGAGCTGCTACAGTTTGTGGTAGGCCTTTATTTAATCCAGCTGCTCTACATACTCGGAACTTTTTACATGAAAATCTCTAGAGGCAACGATCCAACATACAAGAACATGTTTATCGGAAAAATCTTAATTTCCGGAATGTTCTTCTACATCATGACACTGACAATCGTAAGCCTATTGTTCGGAAGCCTAATGACCGGAGTAGGAGATATGTGAAAGGAGAAATATCAACTTGGCACCTAATACTTATCGCAGTAGCAGTAATAACAGCGCTAACAACGCTCTACATCACTAACAACGTACTGGAATCAATATTCACAGACGCCTTAGAATCCGCATTCGACTAAAAAACATTAAATTCAACAACAAACAACATTTCTAATACAGTGTCTCTGAAAGGAACTGAGGGGAAAACAGTTGATGTAATAGTAGGCCTAGTGATAGCTATTTTCGTAGCAGC
>LKMX01000001.1 GCA_001564035.1 Nanohaloarchaea archaeon PL-Br10_U2g27 | reverse complement strand
GTTGAGTAACGAGGACCCGGAAGATGGAGAAGCCGGTTTCCACACTAGGAACGATAACTGCTACATCAGCGAGGTTACAGGCCTTGATGGAGAAGAATTTGCTTTCGGAGTCCAGGTTTTGAGCGATGAGAACGAGTACGCCGAAGAGCCTGAAACTATCCAGTGCCGCTTTACAGGAGTGCAAGACTCTGTCTGGAGCCCTGCATTAATTAAAAGAGAGGATAATCCTCCTTTAGAGGTGATACTGCATGTATACTCGCCTTAAAGGCCAGGGAATGATTGCCGAAGTTTTAATTTTTGCAATGGCAATATTCATGGCTTTTGCAATATTCATTTTCCTGTCATCTGATGACGCAGAGTTCGAGCAAGACGTAGAAGTGGAGATCGAAAGCAGTATGGAGTCAATAAGCGACCGATCAGTCCTTACAACAATGTTAAACGATAACGTTTGGAGAGCTGACGATGTTGAAGAACAGTACTACAATTTCACCGCAATAAAACTTACCTCACACTACCTGTCAACTGACGACGATCTTGACATACACGGGGAAGAATACAGTAGAGAAAAAGTTGAAGAAGACTTAGAAGCATATTACAGTTATAAAATGGAGCAAAGCTTTTCGCAGAGGCCTGAACAGCAGGATTACTATCTCAACATTACCAACAGCGACGGCAGCAAGTTCATCGAAGTATCTGATAACGAGGGCCGAGACGGATCCTGGAACTCGATAAGTCTCCCGTTCCAGTTGAGCGGCGGCGAAGTAGGAGAGATAACAATGTACTTTAGAGGAACCGGAGGTGTATTCGACGTAGAATGAAAGGATCAATGGAAGGCGTTCTACCAATGCTAGGCCTATTCATACTATCTATAGCTATGGCTACACAGTCACTACCTATTGCTGAGGCCCTTGGACAGATAGTCGGAGAATCCACAGACGATATTGAAAGAGTTGTGGACACAAGGGCCTACGGAGACTTCTACTTCTACAACTATGTGCCTTTAGCAGCAGAGTACTCAGTAAATAATGCCAGTCAAGAGCTAGGAAGTCGTGGCGGCGGATCCAACTGGAACAACAACTGGCTTAGCAGCTATGAAACCAATATCCAGATCCTGAACGATAATATTAACGACGCTTCAAGCCGTAAAATAACGGATACCTTAGACGGATCTGAAAGCAGAAATTGCCAAGTACCTGACAGCAGTTATGACATAGATATACAACACGGCGTTCTATCATCAGACTATTCTGAAGTAGAGACCAAGGACAATCCTCTTTCAGTCGGACATGAAGTAGACTTCGGAGACCCTTTTGACTTCCAACTTCCTGATCCGGAACCTATAGAAGTAAGATGCGAAAGTAGTTCAGGAGAAACATTCTACATCGACGAAGGCCTATTCTACTCAACGGAAACGAACGCCACAAACAATAGATATCCACAGCTAATGGACGAGACCGTTGAGGCCTTTTTATCAATTGAAGAGGAGCTTGACGAGCTTTCAGGAGAAGAATATGATTCTACAGCTACAAGCTGTGTCAGCAGATCCTCAGCAGAAGAATCTGCAGAAGAGTCAGCAAGAGAGGATTTAGAAGACGCAGTGGAAAGCAGCATTGAGGCAGGACTGGACTCTAAGCCAAGAAGAGGTTTTGTCGAGCTTGTAACTGATCCGAGCGAAGAATACTATGTTTCTGATGCTGGATGGGACCGGTTGGATTCTGGTTCGGTCGAGAGATCAGGAAGCACAACTTCGGAGGACGCAGGAACTTGCGGCTGTTGTGGCGATGACTGTGATGAAGATGATCCTCCCTGCAGAGACCGTTACAGCGCTGAGGCGGAAGCAGAGCCAAGTTCTGTGAACATGGACTGGGTGATCAGAGATTCGGAGCAGTCAGTGATTATTGATGACAGCTACGAAAACTTAGAGTTTAGAGTAGAACCTTACACCCACGAATTCAACTAAAATAACACTTCTTCTAAACAACAGCCACAACTATAGATTAGACCTTCCGCTGAAAAAAGTATTTTATAGATAAACCCTAAACCAGAACCAAGGTGAACGAAAGTGCCAGAACAAGAAGACGACAACACAGTATACGTAGGATCAAAACCGGCAATGAGCTATGTGCTAGCAGTAGTAACACAGTTCAGCGAAGGAAACGAGACAGTACACGTAAAAGCAAGAGGAAAAGCAATCTCAAGAGCAGTAGACGTAGCAGAAATCGTAAAAGACAGATTCGTCGAAGACGCAAAAGTACACGACATCACAATCGGGACAGACGAGATCGAGACCGACGAAGGAGACGAACTAAACGTATCCAGCATCCAAATCGACCTCAACAAACCTTAAACTTTAGGAACACTATCAAACCATATCATTCTCTCCTTTCTTTTTGAAAGACTTTTTATACAGGCCTCCAAACAATATACACATGAACAATAGAAAAGGCCTATCCCAAATTCTCTGGCTGATCGTAGCCGCATCAGTCCTAATGATCGCAGCACTCTCACTGGTATTCATGCTGCAAGGAGGGCTGCAAGGCCTGATAGACTTCGGAGGCGAAGCAGACGAAACAGGATGCGAAACCGCATTATCAGCGTCCTGCCAAGGCCTAGACGATAATGCAGAGGTTGACGTTCCTTCCAGCTGCATATCCGAAGGTAATGTAATACCTCCTGCAAGCCAGTCGACTGATGATCCTGACGGCCAAATAAGCTGTGCAGAGGTCTAAATAATGGATAAAACCATTGAAGTAGTGCTGGCTGCAGTAGTAGTGGTCTTAATCGCCAGCATACTAATTTTTATGGTAGCCGGAGAGTCGACAGAGTTCACCGAATTTTTAGGCGATCAAACAGATGAATCTAGCTGCGAGCTGTATGAAGCCAGATGCAATTATGAAGCTGCTGAAGACGCAGACTGTCCAGACGTAGACTCTTGGAGATCAGAATGCAATGGCGGAAATGGAGAAGAAAGTGGAGAAGATGATTAGCTTTTAGGCCTATTGAGTAAGGATTCAACTACTTTTGAGACATCAGATATTGAGTCAATCCGTTCTTCTCCTTGTTTTTCAGAGACCAGTATGAACGGAATTTTATTCAACGTATGAGAGGTGTTCGAGCTTTTTTCTCCTCCCATGTCCTCGCAGTTCCCGTGGTCAGCAGTAACAATCATGGCATACTCTGAGTCCTCTACCGCCTCAGTTAAACGCCCAATATTTTTGTCAACAGTTTCAACAGCAGTAATTGTAGCGTCGAGCTCGCCAGTATGCCCTACTAAGTCGCAGTTGGCGTAGTTCATTAAGATAAAGTCTTTTTCACCTTTTTCTACCGCATCAATTACAATATCAGTTATTTCTTCAGCATGCATCTCAGGTCTTTCATCGAAGGCCTTGATCTTATCGCTTTCTATAAATCTGCGCTCTTCATTATCGAACTCCAGCTCGCGCTGGCCGTTGAAGAAATAAGTTACGTGCGGCTTTTTTTGAGACTCGGCAACCCTTAACTGCGACATACCCCATTTCTCTATTTTCTCTCCCACAGTATCTTCCACAACCATTTTTTCGAAAATAACAGGATTATCGAAATCCCGTCTATATGGAAACATCGAGGTGAAAGAAGGCCTGACATTGTTCTCAAAATGGTTAAATCCAGGTTTGATAAATGCTTCTGCTATCTGCCTCTCTCTATCAGCTCTATAGTTGTAAAATATCAGCTCATCATCGAAACCTATGCCTTCATAATCAGATCTTGCTGATGGCTGTATGAAGTAGTCGTACTCGCCATCGCTGTAGGCCTTTTCAACTGCTTCTCTTGGCTCTTCGAAACCATATCCTTTTCCGTGAGCCATTGCATCATAGGCCTGGCGAGTTCGCTCCCAATTACTGTCCCTATCCATGGCATAGAACCTGCCTATTACTGTTGCGATACTTCCTTTTGAATTTTCGAGAACTTTTTCTAGCTCTGAAATATATTTTTCCGCGGATTTTGGCGAGGTGTCACGGCCATCAGTGAAGCAGTGAATCTCAAGCTCTACATCATAGTCACGAGATATTTCTATCAAGGCCTTCAAGTGTTCTATGTGGCCGTGTATTCCTCCGTCACTGATTATACCTGCTAAATGGACTTTGGATCCGTTTTCTTCCGCTCTTGAAAACGCTTGTTTCAAAGCTTCCTTCTCTCCTAATTCTCCGGATTCAATAGCCTTATTTATTCTTGTGAGGCGTTGGGGCACTGTTCTTCCTGCTCCGATATGGAGGTGGCCTACTTCACTGTTGCCTGTGTATCCTTCTGGCAGGCCTACTGCTTTTCCTGAGGCCTCTAGTTCTTGGCAACCATGTTTTTGCATTAATTTTTCGATGTTCGGTGTTTCAGCTTGTTTGAACGCGTTTCCTTCTTTTTCTTTTCGGAGGCCTAGTCCATCAATTACTACGAGCAGAGTCTTCATGTCTAGAATTATTGTTGGATGGAATTTATTGATTTTGTTAGTAGTTGTTGTCGGCTAGTGAAAAATGCTTTTAACATTTGAGATTCTTTTCTGTTCTACGGAGAGGGTTAAAATGTCAGAAAATGTGATTTTCGGTGGAAAAGACGACCAAACTAAACTGGGAGCAGACTCAAAAAACGATACTGAAGAGGAAGAACCCGAGGTCTCCGAACCGCCGGTAGATGAAGAAAATAATGAATCCGATGACGCAAACGATGTTGTAACCAATACAGATCAGTCTGAAGAAGATGAAAATTCTGATGAATCTTTTGAAAGAATTGAAGAACGCATATCGGAACTTGAATCAGAAATAAACGATTTAGATTACGCCGAAGCTATTGAAATGTTGAAAGACAGAGTAGCAGAAAAAACAGATCTGGTAAACAATCTGAAGAAAGATATAAACGACCTTGAAACGGCCGACACTTCAGGCCTTGAAAAAAGGCTCAGCACCTTGGAAGACGAAATTGATAGGCTTGAATCTGTTAATGAGAAACTAGATGATTTTGAAAAACGGATTGAAGACTTAGCTGATTCGGACAGCGAAGAACTCCATGACAAGATAAGTAAACTTGATGAGAAGACATCAAAAATAGAAGACATAGAAAACGATCTGGGAGAGATTGAAGAAAAAGCTGAAGGATATGACCACTATGAAGGCCTAGAGGAAGAATTTAACAAGCTAGAGTCAAGAATAGAAGAGCTAGAAGATTCTTCTGACAACTCATCAAGCGACTTTGAAGACCATATTTCCAAAATTGAAGGTCTTGAGAAGCGGATTGATGCTCTTGAATCAGAGGACACCGATTCATCTGAACTAGAGGAAGTTAGGTCTGACCTATCAGATCTTAGCGATAGAGTTTCAGATGTTGAGAAGAGAGCTTTCGAAGATCTTTTGATTAGCGTAGAGAACTTAGAGAAGAAAATTGAAAAGCTTGAGTCCTCAGAAACAGCCGAGAACTATAAAGAAATCAAAGAACAAGTGAACAATCTTAGAGGCGTTGTATCTGATTTCAAATGGGTTTTCAACGACTTCGACGACCTTGCTCAGCTCAAACTGCTTTCAAAAGACGAGTACGACGAGTTGAAAAAGGCCTCAGATAAGATAGATGATTTTGAAGAATCTAAGAAAAAGATTGAACGACTTGAGAAAGGAGAAAGCAGTCAAAGGCTCAGCCGTGTCGAGAAAAGGCTGAACCGGGTTGAAGGTAAAGGAATGAAAAATCTTCGGATGAGGGTCAACAGGTTAGAAGACTCTCTTGATAGAGATGATTTCAAGGCCTTGGTTTCAGAGATAGAGCACCAAGAGGAGCAGATAAAGGATATAAGAGAAGGATATGTTGAACTTGGAGAGATGATGGAGCTTGTGCTTGAGGAGTTAAAGACTAGATAAAAGATCCTAGGCCTCTTTGACGGGCCTCCATCGCTTTCTCAAGGTCTTTTACCTTGCTTTCTACCCTGTCTTCTGAAAAGTCGTGATCCTCTACTAAGATCTGTTTGATTTTCTCAGGTTCTGGGCTTGAGAACTCGAAATCAGTGTTTTTCACAGGAGGGTTCATGAAGAAATCAAGTATTTTTTCAGGGCTGTTTTCGGACCGCCAATCCACTTTTTCATCATCCATTAGCTTTCCAAGCTCGTCATACTGTTTGACAAGCTTCAATCCGGTTTTAGGGCCTATTCCCTTAACACCTTCATTAAAGTCTGTGCCTACAAGCATTCCAAGCCAGATAAGTTGCTCCCGAGAAATATCTAGTTGGCCCAGCACTTTTTCGAGCTCTATCTTCTCCGTCGATATCTTCTTGCGTGTTCCTGAAGAAGTTTTACGAGTTTTACGAGAAGTCAAGTTCCTAACCATCACATCCGCGCCGAAAAGCATACAGTCCCAGTCCTGGCTCCCCACAGCATAAACGCTGCCTTCAGAAGCCATGTATGCTGCCTGAGCCTCACCCTCGCTCGGAGCCTCAACATAAGGCAGCCCCATTGCTTCCAACAACTCTTTGGACTGCTGAACCATTTCCGAAGTAAGCCTGCTAGACTGCGTAGCTTTACTATAAGCCTCAGAAATCTTACCGTCTTCTTTCAACTTTTTCCACTCTTCCAAGGCCTCATCCCTCTTTTTTCTTCTTTGAGACGTCTCCTTCTCTTTCATATCTGGCATCGAACCATCAAAAACATATACAGGCCTCACATTCTGCTCCAAAAGATTAATATTCCTGTAGAACAGGCCTGAGAGATGAGAAGTAATGTTTCCTGAACTGTCTTTTAGTGGAGTGCCGTCTCTTTGCCTGATGATTGAGAGAAATTGGTATAATGCGTTCATGGCATCTATGGCTATGACTTTATCGTTCAAGTCTTGGAACTTGATTTCTTCAGGCTCTATCAGATCAGTAAGGTTTACTCCCATTGAATAAACGTTAAGGCCTAGAAAGTTTAAACAGTATCCTATGCTGTGCGACTACTGTCAGAACCTGGAAGCTGTTATCGGCTGCGAAATATGCGGATCAAACGTTTGTAGAGAAGATAAACTGGAAACCGGTTGCAGAGCCTGCAACGGCGGAGAAAAAAAGTTTTTAACAAGCTAGAATATGTTAGGCCTGTTAGAGTTTGTCGAAGTGTTCTAGTTCGTAGCTTTGAACGCCTTCTAACTGTTCGAGTTTTTCCTCTACTGCATCTGTGCCGCCTTCTTCATCTGTTGTGACACAGGATACTTTTACAGCTTTTAATCCGAACGCGACGTTTTCTTCTCCCATGTCGTCGACATCCAATAATTCTCTTAACTGTTCTTTTATTTTTTCTAGATCGGTTTCAGCGTCTTCTGGCATTACCTTGTATACACAAGCTATGTCTCCCATTTTTTCTTTACACCTACTAAAGTTGTTCAAAAGAAAAAGTTAAAACATGTTGACCTCTGCTTAGAGGCCTTGACTGTTTGAGAAGCCGGCCTAGTCTAGGCCCAGCTTGCTTTTTATCTTGTTGATTAAATCTTTCATATTAAAACCCTAAAAACGGATTTAACGTCGTTATATAAAAAAGGTGAGGGACAGCAAACGCGTTAAAACAGTAACTTCAGACAACTAATATGTAATGCCCCCTTGGTCTAGTGGAAAGACGGCACCTTGCGGAGGTGCAGATCCAGGGTTCAAATCCCTGAGGGGGCGATCTAAAAACGTTTAATTTTTATTTAAGGCGTTTGAATTGTAAATTATGGATTGGAGCAGAGTTGAAAGATTTTTTGATTTAATGATTGTGCCAGCGCTGCTGGTACTAGTAGTGATTGTTGTAGCCGACATATTTTTCACTGACTTCAAGTATACCTATGAGACCTATTTTTTCTACGCGGACGTATTAGTTATCTCCATTTTTGTGGGCGACCTATCCTTCAAGTTTAAGCGGGCGAAGAACTGGAAAGGATTCCTGAGACGTGAATGGCTTGAAATACTAGCAGTAATACCGTTTTTCTGGATTTTCAGGCTAGTTGACAGCGTAGTAAGAGTTGGAGAGCTGTTACAGGAAATAGTTCACTTGGTGGCGCGGGGCGGAAGATTGATGCGTTTATTCGCCGCTCTAGGCCTAGTAACTTCCAGGCATGAAAGATTCAGCGAATTTCTAAGAAAAGTTACCGGCACCGACCGCTTCGAAGACGCTGCAGAGTTTTTCAAACACCCTTACGAGGATTAACCGGTCGGGGACTCTGCCTCAATTTTGTCCATCTCTTTTTCAACGACTCCCTCAACCTCGTCCACCACATCTAGGCCTGCCTCTCTGTACTTTTTCACAGCTCTTAAAGCAAAGAAGTATGCTAAAACCGATAGAAACCCTGCTATTATCAGGTTGCCTACGATCAGAAATGTCAAAACAGATTCAGGGTCTGTAGTGTAAGCCAGCCTTCTTGTAATGATCAGGCCTCCAAGGTTTATGCTTGCAAGATATACTAGAGGCTTTATAAACGGATTCATGACTAATACGCTGGATAGTAAGGCTAGCTTGCTTATAGTGGCAAACATTTTCATTAGCACTGCGAAAACAATAAATCCTGTTCCAAGGGTAGGCAGCGCAGTGATGAAAACTCCGATAGAAAAGCTCAATGCTATCTGATGCGGCGTATGTTCCTCATGGAAGGCGCGCCTAAGTTCAGACATGATCTTCAAACGATAACCGCGATACGCATTCACAAGCATTATGACTAAAAGTTAAACATCCAAACTTAAACAACTGTACCCGTGATGAAAAACGAAAAAATCAAAGCCGGAAAAAAAGAACTAGAAGTCGAAATCGCTGACAACGTATTCAACCGCGCCAAAGGCCTATCATTCAGAGAAGAAGGAAAAATGCTTTTCAAATTCCCTTTCCCAGTGAAGACCTCAATCGACATGATGTTTTTATCAAAACCTCTCTATCTCTATTTCTTCAACTCAGATAAAGAACTTATACACAAGGAAAAAGCCTTGCCTTGGGCCTGGAACCCTAAAACCTGGAAACTTTACAGGCCTAATCAAAAATACCAGTATCTCCTAGAGAGCTTTGAACCGCTTGAACTGGAAAAAAATGACAAACTTGTTCTAGGTTAAAGAAGCTTTATCGATAAACTTAGATTAACATAACATGGAGCTTTCAAAATTTTGCCCAGCCTGTGGAAGAGAGACATCTGAACTTTACGGAGATTCGAAGAAACTGTGCGCGGAATGCTTCACTGATCGGAACAACTTAGCAGATCTGCCGCGAGAAACAGAGATAGTGAAATGCACAGTCTGCGGAAGAATGAGAAAAGGCCGGAACTGGATAGAAGCATACAGCATCGAGGACCAGTTAGCAGAAACATTTTCTGACATGGTCGAAGGCCTAGAGTTCGAGCTCCAGTACTGGGAAGAAGACGAAGAGTTTTACGTCCGCGTGCACATGAGAGACGAGGCCTTAGAAGACCATGGAGATGTCAAAATAGACTGGGTAAACGAACAGTGCCCCGACTGCTCCAGGTTTCAGGGAGGATTCTACAAAGCAAAAATACAGTTGCGAGGCGAAAACTTGGAAGAGGCCTCAGACTTTATAGTGGACAAAGCCGCGGAACTCACAAACAGAAATCGGAAAGACTTCCTTTCAAATATAGAGCAAAATAGTCACGGCATAGATTTCTATTTGTCCACAGAAGCAATGAACAAAAAAATACTTTCGGAACTGAGACAGGCCTTTGACCCCGAGATAAAGCGCTCATATGAGCTCATAGGTGAGAAAGATGGTCAAAGAGTCTACAGAAACGTAGTATCCGTAAGGTTACCTAGTAAATAAAAACAGTCAAAAACGATGACCTATCTATGAGACGCAAACTATCTTCAAGACTCCTAATCTTACTGACTTCCTTAAACACGTTTATATTCACAGCCTTAGGCTATCACGACACATAAAGCGCTGGCGTAGCCATATCTTTCCCTTCCTATTCTGAGCCAACAGGCTCACTAGCTTACCTAATCCTTCCCGGAATACTGATGTTTTTTGCAATACAGCAGACCATTGAAACAAAACTACAGGGAAAATGGAGGCATGACGAACCTGCCAGAAAGTACTCAACCATCATATCCCTAGTCATAGTAGGCTTCAGCATTATATCCCCAATTTTTCACGCCTTCCCGACTCTAGACCCTTACATCTACTCAGGACTATTAGCATCAATGGCAGCCACAGCCCTCATAGCAAACAAATGGCAGATGATAAGTGAAAAACTGCCTGTTTAAAAAACTTGAACGACAAATTTTGACTACAGATGCCAGAAGATGAAGAACAAGTAAGACGAGTACGAACCCCAAGCGGCGACGAAGTCCTAGGAATAGTACTCAGAAAAGTAGGCGGCGGAAAATACCAAGTATACTGTAACGACGGCCGAGAAAGAATCTGCAGAATACCCGGAAGCAAAAAAAGAGGCCTCTGGGTCAAAAGAGATTCAGTAGTACTAGTAGACCCATGGGACATCCAAGGCGATGAAAAAGGAGACATAGTAGAATCATACAGCCAAGCACAACAAGACTGGCTAGAAGACAGAGACTACCTAAACGAGATAAAAGAATTCCTATAAACGCGCCCGCATGAACCGCAACCAAATAAAACAACGAGACGAAATAAAACCCATTCTGACAGGCCTAACAATCTTCACAGGCTTTATAATAGGAATAACAATATTCAACAACCCCGAAATATTCCGGCTCGAATTCTGCGGCTCACTACAAGACTTCCAACAAGGCCCTGCCCCCACAGTATGCATAGGCCCCGGAGAATACCTTTACAGAGCCATAACACATCCAAACTACTTTCTACCAGCCTCTATAACCGGTTTAATCGCAGGCCTCATACAGTACGGAGACTTTACACAACACGCCAAAGAACTGTTAAACAAGTAAAAAAAAAGGAGAGAGTTTTTACAGATGAAAGATGACGAAATGTATCCCCGGCGCAAAGACGAGAAAAAGAGGCAGATGTTCGACTCTTCCGAGGCCCAGAAAGCTATTGAAAATGTCTTGGACGACCAGACCATGGATGCATTGTTAAAAGCAGCAGATAGAGGCCTGATAAACCGGATGCATGGGATAATCGAGTCCGGTAAAGAGTCTGCCCTGCTTCTGGCCGATACAGATGACGGCTTGGCTGCTGTCAAGATTTATATGAAACGCGCCGGCGCCTTCAGAGAAATGTACCGTTATCTAAAGGGAGACAAAAGATTCAGGAACTTAAAAAACGATAGAAGAAACATAATAAACGAGTGGGCGAAGAAGGAGTTCAAAAACTTGAAAAAGGCCTCAAACATCGTTCGATGTCCAGAAGTCTACGGTTTACAGGAAAACGTCTTAGTCATGGAGTTCATAGGCGAAGATTTCAGGCCTTACCCCAAACTCAAAGACGTGAACATTGAGAACCCTGAATCAGCTCTTAAACAGACACTGGACAAAATAAAGGCCTTATGGATTCAAGAAGAGATAGTGCATGGAGACCTGTCAGAATACAATATCTTGGTCGAGAAAGATTCACTGGCCTGGATTGATTTTTCACAGGGAGTGCACAAGTCCCACCCAGAAGCAGAAAATTTACTGGAACGAGACGTGAAAAATGTAGTGAACTTCTTTAATTCTCAAGGCGCTGAAACAAAAACTGAGAACGCGTTAGATCATGTTTTTTCCAACAGTTAAGGCCTGTAAACAGCTTCGAAGTTATAAAAAGGTTGTTCTCGGCAGTATAAATGTGAGAGAGTTAAGAGTGCCTGAGGAGCGGATCGGAGTACTTATAGGCCAAGGCGGAGAGACTAAAAACGACCTAGAAGAGTTCACCGATTGTGAAGTAACGATAAATGACAATAACGTCCGAATAGAGGGCGAGGCCTTGGATGAAATGATTGCAGAAAACGTTGTAAGGGCTATAGGCCGAGGATTTAACCCTGAAAAGGCCTTCAAGCTTATAGAGGAAGGTTATGAGTTTCACCAGCTTGATATAAACAGGTTCGCCGACACTAGAAAATCCCAAGAACGTTTAAAGGGTCGTGTAATCGGTAAAGACGGAGAAGCACGGAAACACATTGAGAAAATGACAGAGACTGACATATCAGTCTACGGCAAAACAGTAGGATTTGTAGGACACATCCAAAATATTGAGATAGCCCAAGAAGCAGTTAAAATGCTTTTAAACGGCAGCTCACATGCTACAGCCTATGATTACCTGGAAAGAAACCAGAACAAAGTCAAAAAATAGGTAAGACAATACTATGAACAAAAACTTTAACTTTACACAGTCGAAAAATTTCGAAAAGTGATTTCAAAATGTCTAACGCAGTAGAAGAAGAAATAGTTGAAGGAGACCACAGAGAAATATCTGTGGCAGAGTTCTTCGAAAAGAACAAACACCTCCTTGGATTCGAAAACGCGCAGAAATCCATAATAACAGTAGTTAAAGAGGCAGTCGACAACTCGCTGGACGCATGCGAAGAAGACGAAATACTGCCCGAAATACACGTACTAATAGATGAAATAGCAGACAAAAAATGCCGGATAGAAATAAGAGATAACGCAATAGGCCTAGACAGAGAAACAATCCCCAAAGTATTCGGAAAACTCTTGTACGGATCTAAGTTCCACAAGCTACAGCAGAGCAGAGGCCAACAAGGAATCGGTATCTCAGCATCAGCAATGTACGCCCAGCTAACGACAGGAGAACCCGTAACAGTGTACTCAAAACAGAAAGGCAGGCCTTGCCACAAGTTTGTCGTAAGAATCGACACGGAGAAAAACGAGCCCGAGATAATAAAAGATGAAGTAATAGATGCCGACAGCAACGAGTTCCCAGGCGACAAAGACTACTACTTCGATCACGGGACTACAATCGAAATGGATATAGAGGCTAAATATACTCGTGGCCACCACTCCGTCTACAACTACCTCAAACACACGGCAATCATGAATCCGTACGCAAGAGTAGTTCTAAGAGAGCCGGACGGAAACAAGGTAGAGTTCCCGCGCGTATCTCGGGAGCTGCCTCCAGCACCAAAAGAAATCAAACCCCATCCGCATGGAGTAGAATTAGGAGTACTAATGAGGATGATCGAGAACAGCAACGCAAGAACAATATCCTCATTCCTGCAAAACGAGTTCACAAGAGTAGGTAGAACGAGCGCAGACGAAATATGTGACGAAGCAGGAATAGACACTGGAAGAAGGCCTAACACGCTAGAGAAAGATGAAATCGAGCAGCTACTGAAAGCAGCACAAAGAGTAAAACTTCAGAGCCCGCCAACCAACTGCCTAAGCCCTATAGGAGAAGAACTTATACTCAAAGGACTGAAAAAAGAATTAAACCCTGAGTTCTCAACAGCAATAACACGTAAACCAACAGTATACAAAGGAAACCCATTCCAAATAGAAGTAGGCCTCGCATGGGGAGGAGACATCAAGGAAGAAGGCAGTTACAACGAACTGCGTTTCGCTAACAAAGTACCTCTCCTATACAAAAAATCAGCGTGTGTGACCACGAAGGCTGTGGAAGAAGTTTCATGGAACCGGTACAACATTTCACAGACCGGAGAAAGGCCTCAAGGCCCGCTCTACGTATTAGTGCATATTGCATCTGTATGGGTTCCTTTCACATCTGAAGGTAAGGAGGCTGTAGCTAACTACGATCCTATCAGGAAAGAGATGAAACTGGCCTTGCAAGAGGCGGGTAGAAAGCTAGGGCGTTATATAGGAAGAAAAGAGCGGAGAGCAATCCAGGAAAAGAAGAAGCGCCAGCTAACAGCTTATGCAAAAGAGATGGGGCCTGCGATAGCACAGTTAGCAGGAGATGGCGACTCAGATCAAATCCAGGAGAAAATCGAGGCCATGGTTCAGGCCGACTACAACCCAGAACAACTTTAGAGGTGCATCAAAAAATGAGATACAAAGAAGACGTAGAGGAAACCCAAAACCAAGATCAGAACAGAGCTGTTGAGGCCTCAGCGCCGAACGCAGCTCAACTTGATCAAACTCAGTAGGTGAGTTTGATGCCAAAGAAAGACTTAGCAAACGACGAAAAGACACTTGACAGACTGACACACTTGGGAGAAAAACTGCTCAGACAGCTTCAAGACGAAGACTCTGACAACTTGACGTTTGAAACCCAGGTAAGATCAAAATCAAACGTAGAATACGACGAAGAAGCGGAAAAACTAGAGTTAGGTGATTCTTATTCCACAAGAAAATTCCTCAACATCTCCCATGCAAGAAAGTTCATGCAGACCACAATGGTCGCAGCAAAATGTAAAGAACTTGTAGAAGGTAAAAGAACCGCATCGATCAGAGAGGTCTACTACCAACTAAAGCACAGTGTTCCAGGCCTAGACGAGAACACGTTCGAAGACCAAGATGAGTCCAACAACGTTGTTGTCGACATAGAAACCGCTACAGGCGCCATCCGTGAAGACCTCCACCTCTTCGCAGAGCCTAAAGGAAGGCTTTTCGGACCGATCAAAATCGAAGACTCTGGCGACATCATCGACGGAATGAGCATGGGAAGCAGCGGAATGGCAATCAACTCAATCGTCGACCACTTCGAATTCGTGGAAAACAATGCAGACTTCATACTCGTAGTAGAGACCAGCGCCATGGTTAACAGACTAGTCGAAGAAGACTTCCACAAAGACCACAACGCCATCATCATCGGAACAGGAGGACAACCCGCAAGAGGAGCCAGAAGACTAATCAACATGATGCACAACGAACTAGACCTACCAGTCTACGTATTCACAGACGGAGACCCATGGGGATACTACATCTACTCCGTACTCAAATCCGGCTCCATGAGCCTAGCATTCCAATCCGACAGATTGGCAACACCAGACGCCAAGCTCATCGGAATGACAATGGAAGACATCGACGAATACGACCTAAACCACGTAACAGAAGGCCTCAAAGGAAAAAGCAAAGACAACGGAGGCCCCACAAAAGACTACAAACGAATCCACGACGTCATGGACTACGAATGGATGCAGAACGAACAATGGCAAAACCAGCTACAACTCATGCTCGAAAAAGGCGTAAGAGTAGAACAGCAAGCCCTAGCAGCAAACAGCCTAGAATTCGTAGCCAACACCTACCTACCAGAAAAAATCAAGAACGAAGAATTCCTAGACTAAAAAACCTGGAAAGGCCTTCAACAAAAACAACCCTTCATGAAAAATTGTTGGAGGCCTACAGTTTATAAAATTCTTTACAGATCAACTCTAATACAGGCCTAGGTAGCTCAGCAGGTAGAGCGCCACGCTGTTAACGTGGTGGTCGCAGGTTCGAGCCCTGCCCTAGGCGCTTTCTCAGAACCTATAATAGTCGACAAATTTATGAATAAATGAGTCAATCTTTTTTCTTTATGAGAAGTATTAGTTTTTATTTGGGTTTGGCTGTTTCTTCAGTTCTGGATTTGTTAGGCATATTGACGTTGATAACTAATGAGGGCGAGATTGCTTTTGATGCAGAGTTAGGGTTTAATATCCCTGTAATACTTATTTCTCCAGAAGCTCAGGGGTTAACGCTGTTTATCGGAGGCTCTGTAATACTTTTAGCCTCGTTGTTCAGCAAGTAGTTTGGTTAAAAGTAGTGTGGGAAGCAGTACGGGTTACTTGATGAATGGTGGCCGTTACTGCCTCCTGAGCATCTACTTCCGCAGATGCTACCTCATTGAAGAAACATTAAGTCTCTGTCAATGGGCACTCACATCTTAGTTTTTAACCCATGTTCTTTAATACCAGCGGTTTTTTGAAGAGTTTTTGAGAGTATTAAGAAAAAATATGAGGGAAATATGGTTAAGTTCTAGAGGAAAATAAAAGACTAAAATTAGTTTAAGGCTTCCTTAATGTCTTCAGCTCTGACTGTGACGCGTCCTTTTTGTTCTGCAGCCTTTAATGCTTCTTGAGTAATTTCTTTGCCTCGCTGTTCTAAATCTGCGCTTAGTTCTTCTGCTGCTTCTCTAGAGACACGTTTGTCTGTCTCTGCTTTTATTACTTCCTTCATTTTGGAAATTGAAAACTCCATTTTTCTCTCCTCCGGCATGTCGAATGCCATATTTGTCTTGGTTTTTGTATAGAGCGTTGGAGAACAAACTTTAAACCCTCAACCCTGCTCGATAGCCCGTTAATGGAAAGTAAACTTTAAATAGCTATTGGTTCAATAATTTATCTCGCTAGCTTTGTTTTAAGGTCGGCAAAAAGACTGCAAAAGACTAGAAGCTAGATTAAACATGTGCTACAGTTCAATAATACTTTAAATACGACCAGAAACGCTTAATTTTGATTTAAAAAGGCCAGAACAATTTAGAGGCCTGAATCAAAGATTTATTTTGAGGCCTCAAAATTTTTGAATGATGCTGCGACAAGAATAGGAAATACTAGTGTTGCTTCAGCCTCTATCTGCGTATAGTTTCTGTCTTCTTGCTTTATTTTACCCCATGATACAGCTTCTTTTGGAGGAGCGCCTGAAAGACTGCCATCGCCCTCCATCCCTGTTGATATGTAGACTGCGTAGTCTGTTCCTCCTCTGAAAAGGTTGCTCATTATTGCTTGATGCTTTGGGACTCCATCGCCAACACATATCAGACCTGTCTTTTCTGCTTCAATTGCCTCATGTATCAGTTTGTCCCAGTCGTCGAGTATCTCTATACCTATTTCTGAGTCCTGTTCTTGCCGGTAGTAAAACATGTAGTCTCCTATTTCTGCATCTATAAGTGCTGGGCAGAATACCGGTATTTTGTGTTTTGATGCCCAGTTGAGGATGGAGTCTTTGTCATCCATTTCTTTTCCCAGTTCATGAGCTACTTCTGTCGGAGTCCTGATCTTTTTTTGTTCGAAGAAATCTGGGAAAAACTCATTGTTAAGCCAGGATTCAAGCTTGACATACCCATCTGACTCAACGTAAATATTTCCTAAACGATTGATTCCCTGTTCTCTTAGCTCTGCTTCATCAGCATCCCATTCACCCATCTTAAAAGGATGCATAGTCTTAATCACGTCTTCAGTAATCGATCCCGAAGTAGTAATCATTACATCAACCAAGTCCTCGCGGGCCAGATAAGCTATGGCCTCCCTTAACCCTGAACTAACAATATTTGATGTGAAAGTAAGGAATATCTTTGCATTCTCTTCTCTCATCTCCTTCACTATATCTATAGCTTCTTTTAGATGTGAGGCCTGGAAACCTGTGTGCTGATAGGCATCCAGCATTTCTTCAAAATCAAACTCTCCTCTGAAATCGTATCCCTTTACTTCTTCTCCCAAATGCTGTTCCTCCGTACCAGGTATAACGTGATCACGGGTTTCCCTAGAGTCTGTCATACAAAGAGATGCAGCATACAACATTTAAACAGTTGACCAAATAGTCTAAAATGCGCCTGTCAAAACGATCAAAAGCCATAACACATATAGAGAACCTGCCAAAAACTTGTTTCTAACTAAACCATCGGCAAAGTATGCTAAAAGGCCTGACACAAACGCAAAGCCTGTTTTCTGAACCATTTCATTCAACGGAATACCTCCTGTATATACAGCATCAAGCGCAAAACCAAGCAAAATAGCGGATGTTACTATTAGGCCTCTCTCAAGCTTATCAAAGATTTTAGCGTATCTTAGGATCGTGAAAAAGATAGACGCTACGATAAGCATGTAGATGGGCGCAGTCACAAAGTAGGGATTAGAGATAAATTCCGATAAAATTATCCCCGTCGCCCGCGATCCAATTATAATAACCGGGAAAATTGCGAAGAACAGGATTTTTTGACTCTTAACCGTTACTGCAAGAGCTAATGCCATAGATGCTGTCAAAGCCATCAATCCGAAATCTTTCTCTTTTTTCTCTAGTTCAAGGCCTGCGCGCTCCAAATCGTTTTTCGCTTGTTTCATCGCCTTCTCGTTGCTTGTTACTTCGTGCCTGAGCGTCAGCCAGTTAAAGTGTTCATAATGTGCCTGAATCAGCTCATGGTCAGACCAGGGAGACTCGTAGATTCTGATGTGATGCCGGTTACCATGGTAGTTTCCCTTCTCTAGCTGCAGATCCGACGTCTTCCATTTATCTTCTTCAGAACCGTTGAAATAAGCATATCTCTCCGTCCCGCTAGCATTTCTCCAGCCCTGATCCCTTAATAGATCTTCAGCACTTTCTTCAATTAATACATTGAAATAGTTAGAGGAGGCCTCCAGAGACTTTTCCGGCGCATAATACTGCCAAACTTCTTTATCGTCTTCAAGCAGTATAAACTCAGAAGATGCGGCTGTAAAGACAAGTAATAATATGCAGAGGCCTAGAAAAATTTTCTTCATAAACCATTGTATAGTTATCGACAGGAATAAAATCTTTCGCGCGATCTTCACAAGAATTTCATTGACTTATTAAAGCTTAGAGATACAGATTTGATTTACTAGAGATGGCCGAATAGCTCAGCCTGGGAGAGCGCTTCACTGAAGATGGAGTTGTCCCCGGTTCAAATCCGGGTTCGGCCATATGTCTAGCGAATACAAGAAATATCTGGCATCCATATATTATCAGGCCTCATAATAGCGCTTATTTCAGCAGTTACGACAATATTCCTATATTTAGAGGTTCTATATTCTGATACCGTATTAAGCGTAGGAATAATAGGAGAGGCGTTTTTACTAGGGATCGCAGCCGGCATTTTATCGCTAGTCATCTCTGTTGCGGTAATATATAAGAAAATCGATTAAAGCCAGTTACCACGGATCGTGTTCGTAACCTTTTTCTTCGGCTCTCTCAATCATTTCTTCTTCTGATGCTTCACTGACAGGCTCCATCTGCCAGTCTTCAAAGTCATCATTCAGCTTCCTAGTTGCTTCTGCTTCTTCTTTACTCATAACGGAAATATTTGCAGTTTCTCCGTTGTAAATCTCAATTATCCAGTAATTATCTTCTTCCCCCATATTATCGCCTTCTATCAATACTGTTATAATCCTAGACTTTAATCAATTACCTTACATTTTTCAGCAAGGCCTGTAAAACCTCTTGAGCGGCCTCAACAGTACCTCCCTCATCAAGACATGGAGCGACCTCAACCAGATCCGCATGTAAAGGCCTGATCTTTCTTATCACGTCCAGAACCGTTTCAACGTCCAGTTCCCCATCTGGGTAACCTGTTCCTCTGGCGACTTCAGAGATTAAGACATCAATATCAACTGAAAGATATGAAGGCTCTTCAAAATTTGAGAGAAACTGGTCTAATTCCTCAGGCTTGACAAAGTTGAATCCCTTATCTTCCACATACTCTTTTTCGTCCCAGTCAATCTTAGTGAACCCTAGAAAGTAGACTTCTTCCGGTTTGAAGACATTCTCCTCCACAAGCTGGCGAACCACAACATCGTGAGAAACATGATCGCCGACCTTCTCTTTGACATCTAGGTGGGCATCGAGCCACAAAAGCTTCATTTCCGGATGCTTCTGCTTCAAGACCCTTGCCACCGGATACGTCACGGAGTGGTCGCCGCCAATCGAAACTAGAGGCCTTCCATAAGTTGAGAGCTCGCGAGTATTCGCAAGTATTTTCTCCTGCGTCTGCTTCAAACTGAACTCATCGGGGAAAACCTCGTCAACCAAGACCTTTTCGTCAAACTCTAGGCCTTCCAGTATCTTTCGCGGCGCGTTTAACGTGCCTTTACAAGGATTTCTGTGTATGCCCATATCACTTGGAAGCTTTTGTACGAGCACGTCAGCATCTTGGAACTTATTGGTGCGCATAAACCTGCTAGAGTCTCTAATGATTTTATAACAGGGGCAAAGTAAAAATAAGTAGAAAAATAAAACAATCTCGAATTTTTTTCTAGTCTGGAACGCCTATGGCTTCAAAGTCTCCAATTCCTGCTGAAGCTAACGCCGCTAAGACCAGTATCACTGTGACCCACGCTATTAGGCCTATCATGGCTGCATTACCCCATCCTCCAGGATACCTTCTATTAAGTATCCATATCCAAGCCAGCAGCACTATTGCAGGGCCAATACCCGGTATTCCTCCTATAAAGAATGCTGTCACTGCCCAAACTATTGCGCCTATAAAAGCGGTTCCTATCGCATATGTGTAGTCTTCTACACCTGTTACAACTCTGCCTCCTATATAAATTCCTATAGCTCCTATCAATAGGCCTATTCCAAATACTATTAGAGCATCAACTAGAGTCATGGCTATCAAAGGTTTTTGGAGGTATAAACTCTTTGTTACATGCAAACAAAGCTTACACAGCTAAACCAAAGAGTAAAACAAAGTCGATATGTCGTGGAGAACGGACCCGGAGGGATTTGAACCCCGTTGAAGATCTCAGATCTTCTGAAGGCCATCAAATCGCAGTATAATATGTAGAACGGACCCGGAGGGATTTGAACCCTCGACCTACCGGTTAGAAGCCGGTTGCTCTGTCCGGGCTGAGCTACGGGCCCTTTCCACCTAAGATAATCGAGTGACTTTACTATTATATATGGCACGAGGCCTCAACTCACTAAAACCAAAAAGGATCCCTAAAGATGGCTAGGTCTTTCTCAATAATTTCTTAGATAAGACCTGCTTGTAGCGCAATCCCGAATATCGCGGTAAATACCCCGATTGCGATAACAGTCTTTGGATCGATCTCTATGCCTGTATCCTCTTCATAATACATTACAAGACCTCCCATACTGGAAGGCATAGCTCCTCCTTCTTTCTTCGCCATACAAACTTATGTAGGTGGAACATTCAAAAAGATTCAATTTGAACAGTGAAGATCTATAAACAAAAATACTGTTTGGAGCCGGTAAGTAAGCCTGATTCTGTTAGTAGACAGGATTCAACTAAGCACCTCAAAGGGCTTGCCGCACAGATCAGGCCTCGTTTCACCGATCCAACTGCGAAACATCATGCATTTCATACTGCAATCATCTTTAACGCAGGACGTGTCGTTTCTGCGACCCAGGCCTCTCCCTACCCTCTAAATTGTTAGAGGTTACGGTAAAAGCCATCTCCTTTCAGAGTACAGGCCTTGCGCCTGCACTGCCAAATAATGCGGTCAGGACTTTCCTCCCTTTTCAACAAAGGGATACCTGTCTCCCGGCTCCAAGCAGTAGTTATCAATTCAAATGTTAAAGAATAAGTAAATGTTAGTTGGAAAAAGCAGGATTCGACCAAGAATTTGGTTAACTTGAGTTTTTTACGTTAGAGCTCAAGCCGGTTGCCGTCGGCCTGAACCCGAGTTCCGCTCTTAGTAGTGGTCGGCTGAATACCTCGTTGCCTTGGTACTTACACCGCCACTCTATCAACCCATCTTATATGGGCGCGGGAAATGCGGTCTCTTTTTGAGGTAGCTTTCGAGCTTAGATGCTTTCAGCTCTTACACCTGTGGAGCGTAGCTACTCGGCACCGCCCTTCCGGACGACCGATACACCAGAGGCTCCAGTCCGGGGTTCCTTTCGTACTGTCCGGACTTTCCTCTCAGACCACTCTGCACTCCTGGCAGATAGCAACAGATCTGGCTCGCGCCGATCTAAACCCAGCTCACGATCCGTTTTAATGGGTGAACACCCCCACCCTTGGCTGCTGTTGCACAGCCAGGATACGGAGAGCCGACATCGAAGTAACAAGCCTGAGGGTCGATGTGAGCTCGCGCCTCAGACAATCCAGTTATCCCTGGAGTACCTTTCTTGTCAGGCCTAAGCCTCACGAAAATTTTGGCTATAGGCGTTCGCTAAGCCACGCTTTCGCGCCTGGAAACCCTACTATCAGGATTCCAGTCAGGCAGGCTTTTGCCTTTGTACTCTACACCCGATTTCTGACCGGGTTGAGCCTACCTTTGGACCCCTCTGATGTGTTATCAGAGGGATGCCGCCCCAGCTAAACTGCCCAGCTACCGCTGTCCTTCCGTAGAAGTAAGCAGCGGGGTTCCAAGAGGGTAGTGTCCAATGGACGACTGGGCGACGGCCTAGCGACCGCGCCTCTGTAATGTCTCCTACCTACGCTTCACACTTGGGACCCCACCGCAACGATAGACTGCAGTGAAGGTTCACAGGGACTTCGCTTCCCACCAGGAGTCACCGGCCTGTGCGCCGGTATGGCGGGTTCACCGGACCACAGCTTGGGACAGTGGAAACCTCGTTACTCTATTGATGCGGGCCAACAATTAATTGGCAAGGGACTACGCTACCTTAAGACGGTCATAGTTACCGCCGCCGTTTACCAGCCCTTCTTCTCCTTGAACGGAGGTTTCAGGTGCTGGCACTGGGCAAGAGTCGCCGACTATACAAATCCTTTCGAACTAGCAGTCGGCTATGTTTTTAGTAAACAGTCGAGCTTCCCTGGTAATTGCAACCTATCCAATCAAGTGGATAGGCACCCCATCTACCGAAGGTACGGGGCTAATTTGCCGAATTCCCTAAGCTGCGTTATACCCGATACGCCTTAGCCTACTCAGCCAAAGGACCTGTGCTGGTTCTGGGTACGGTCTCTCACACCTTTTCATGGATTCCAAGAATAGCGGAAACCCGGGATTTTTCCCAGGCCATTCACTGATTCGCAGGCTCTAAGCATTACGCTCGCCATGCATTAACAGTTTAGACTGCGCGAAGGCGCAGCTTCCGTTATCCCGAAATGTCAGTTAACGTGAGTAGGTGCAGGAATATTAACCTGCTTCCCTATTCCTCCACGTCCAGTTAGGAGTGGAGTTAGGACCGACTAACCCTCTGCTGATAAACATTGCAGAGGAACCCTTCCTTTTTTGGCGGAACGGATTCTCACCGTTCTTGTGCTGATACTGCCGGCAGGATTCTCGTGTCTACACGGTCCACACGAAGTCAACTCCGTGCTTCCGTCCATGCAGACCGCCTCTCTACCCGTCCACAAAAGTGAACGGCATGGTCTCGGTTCCTGGCTTGAGCCCCGTCCATTTACGGCGCCCCGACTCTCAACGGGTGAGCTGTTACGCTTTCTTTAAAGGGTAGCTGCTTCTAAGCTAACCTTCCCGCTGTCTGAGAATCAGGACATCCTCAACGACACTTAGCCAGGAATTATGGGACCTTAACCATGCTCTGGGTTGTTTCCCTCTAGGAACAATACCTTACGCATTGCCCCTCACTCCCAAGGTCTACAACGTCTAAGAGTTCAGAGTTTGACTCCAGGCCTGGACTTGCGTCCAGAAACCCAGAATCAGTAGCTTTACCTCTTAGACCGTCTCGCTTGAGGCTGGACTTCGATCCATTTGGAGAGGAACCAGCGATAACCGATCTCGATTGACATTTCACCCCTTGACCTAGCTCACCCGAGCGCTTGTAACACAGCACCGGTGAGGCCTTCCACGGAGCTTTCGCGCCGCTTCAGCCGGGCCAGGCCAGGATCGACCGGTTTCGGATCATGTCACGGTGACTTCACGCGCGTTAACACGCGGCCCCTCACGTCAAAGACGTTGCGGGCTTCTTGCTTTCGCTACAGCTCCATCGCGTAAACGACTTAGCTTCGCCACGGTGACAAACTCCCTGCCCCGTTTTTCAAAACGGATGATATGACATCGCTCCACCTCGTTCCTACTAAAGTCTCTCGACTGATTCGTTCAGAGATATCGACGCTTTCATGCCATATCTAGCCTATTACTGAATAGTTTGAGGCTCTTTTAACCCCCTTTCTAGGGGTACTTTTCAGCTTTCCCTCACGGTACTTAGTGCGCTATCGGACTCGAGAAGTATTTAGCGTTGGAAGAATGTGCCTCCCATCTTCACACAGGATTTCCAACCCGTGCTACTCTTGCTCAACCTATGAACGTCACGGAAGTTGCCTACGAGGCTATCACTCTCTACGGCCCCTCTTTCCAGAGGAGTTAAGCTATCCCATTCAGTTCTAAAGGAAGAACGAACCACATCGCTTCTACATCACTGTAGAAGCTTCAGTTTGCGCTATTCCCCTTTCGTTCGCCACTACTAAGGGAATCCCTATTGGTTTCTTTTCCTACGGCTACTGAGATGTTTCACTTCACCGCGTTACCGACACATTGCGTGTCGACCTGTCGAAACAGGTCACGAAGTCGCATTCGGAAATCTTGGGCTCCAAGGCTGCATGCGCCTCGCCCAAGCTTATCGCAGCTTACCACGTCCTTCATCGGCTTCTCGAACCGAGCCATCCACTACTCAGCATTGAGTAATAGGTTCAGGCTTCGGGCATCCGGCTTGATTTGCTCCGTTTTCAAGCGAAGTACTTGAAGCAAATCAAGTCAAATGCAGATAATTCTGGTCGAATCCTACTTACCCCTAAAAACAATACTCTATCGAGGGGTGCATTACTATCGCCCACATCTAGATTCAGGCGACGGATTCATGCTTAGGACACCGTTTTAAGACGCCCTTCTACTAACATTATCGATACCGGTAAAACCGGTATACAACAAACAGGCCTCAAAACTTTAAAAACAGACATGACTGTTTCGTCCATCCTAGGCCTGTAACCAAACATCCGGTCAAAACTTTAAATAGGGTAAACACTTGATTGAAGACAATTTAAAAGAATACATCAAACCAGATAATCATAGAGACATATGGGGCCCTTAGTTCAGTCCGGCAGAACGTCCGCTTTGCAAGCGGAAGGCCCAGGGTTCAAATCCCTGAGGGTCCACTCCCAATCATGTATTTTTCTCGGCAGATTACTGCCAGCAGTGTTCATCAGAGTAAGATTTTCTTAATACATCTCCATTGTATTTTATGGGCATTTCTGAAAACTCGTCTTTAAGTGTTTCTGGCAGAACTTTTTCCCCCACTATTTCATGTTCGGTAGCAAAATATAGTTGGCCCATGGCACAGAAGTCTTCCTTCATTATTTCTTTGTACCATTCTTGAGGCTGCAAAATATATGTAAACACTTCTTTTTCCGAGTCGTATTCTGCTTCGAGCATGAGGCCTATATTCCTAATTTCTGGAGGCACGTCATCTAGCATCTGCTGTGTTAGATCGTATGCGACCTGAGCGTCGTCTTGATCAGCCTGATAACTATCCAATTTAATGCACCTGTAGTCTTACAGACTCTGGAAAAACTATATATGAGAGTGTTGTTGTAATGAACAATCTTCAAGGATGAAAAAAGAATTCAGGAAAACACTTGCTTTTATCAACGAGTTATTTTCTATAATATATTAGTGAAAGGCCTTACATCTGAAGAAGCATCGAAAAAGATTGAAGAATACGGTAAAAACGAGTTGGAAGAGGAGAACCCTACAACTAAGCTAGATGTTTTGAAGAGACAGTTTTCAAGCGTTTTAATATGGATCTTGGCTGTGGCCGCAGTAATCTCTTTTGCTGTCGGCGAAATGCTTGAATTTTACTTTATTTCCGCAATAATCGGAATAATAGCTGCCATGGGATTCTTACAGGAATGGAAGGCTGAGAAAGCTATGGAAGAGCTTCAAAACATGACTTCTCCGACCGTAGAGGTTTACAGAGATGGAGATATAACAGAAGTAGAAAGCGAGAGCTTGGTTCCTGGAGACGTAATAAAACTTGAGATGGGTGATAAAGTCCCTGCTGATGCCGAAATAATCGAATCCACAGACATAAGAGTCGACGAGGCAATACTGACGGGAGAATCTGAAGCTGTAAGCAAGGAAAACGGCGACGAAGTATATTCTGGCACCACCATAGTGCATGGCCGATGCGAAGCAGAAGTAACTAAGACTGGAATGAACTCCAAGCTGGGAGAAATAGCAGAGGAAATCCAAGGCGGGGAAGACGATACACCTCTTCAAAGAAAAATCGACGGCCTAGGTAAAAAACTTGGCGTAATAGCTTTAGCAGTCTCACTAGTAGTGTTTGGACTAGGCCTAATGGAAAACGCTCCTGTTGGCCAGATCTTGATCGTCACACTTGCACTTGCAGTAGCATCAATCCCTGAAGCTCTGCCTCTTACACTAACTTTAACTCTTTCACTAGGGATGAGAGAAATGGCTGAGAAAAAAGCAATTGTTAAGAAAATGCTTGCCGTGGAAGGCCTAGGCTCAACTACCGTTATTTGTACGGATAAAACCGGTACGTTGACGAAGAACGAGATGACTGTGAAAAAGATGTGGCTTGACAACCAAGAGCTAGGCGTAACCGGTTCAGGATACATCCCTCACGGCACCATAACCGATGAGAACGGAGAAGAAATAGAACCGGAATCCGAAACACTGAGAAAAGCAGCGGAAACCGCAGTAATATGTAACAACGCAGAACTCATGAAAGATGAAGCACAGTATAGCCTAAGCGGAGAACCGACAGAAGGCGCATTAATAGTGCTTGGAGAAAAACTAGGCCTAGAAAAAGAAGAAATTGACGAAAAATACAGTAGAGAAAAAGAAATCCTGTTCACCTCCGAGCGAAAAATGATGACCACAATCAATAGCATCGACGGAGAAACACATGCATTCACTAAAGGCGCTCCAGAAATAATACTCGAAAAATGCAGCCACATCATGATAGAAGGCAAAAAAATAGAGTTAAGCAGCGAAAAAAGAGAAGAAATACTAAAGAAAAACGAAGAGTTCGCAGAAAACGCATTAAGAGTACTAGGCCTAGCCTACCGAGAAAACGTATCAGAACCTTACAGCGACGAAAACATTGAACAAAACCTGACTTTCCTAGGCCTAGCAGGAATGATCGACCCCGCTAGAGAAGAAGTAGCAGAGGCAATAGACGAATGCCGCACCGCAGGAATCGACGTAAAAATGGTCACAGGCGACAACCCTACAACCGCCAAAGCCATAGCAGAAGACATAGGCCTAGCAAAAAATCCTAAAGTTCTGACAGGCCCAGAAATCGAGGAAATGACCGAAGAAGAACTTGAGGAAAAAGTCCCTGACGTAGACGTATACGCGAGAACACAGCCGCAACACAAACTTCACATAGTTGAGGCCTTGCAAGAGGACAAAGAAATAGTTGCAATGACCGGTGACGGAGTCAACGACGCCCCAGCAGTAAAAAAAGCCGATGTAGGAATAGGAATGGGAATGAAGGGAACAGACGTCACAAAAGAAAGCGCCGACATGATACTCCAAGACGACAACTTCGAAACAATCGTCACCGCAGTAAGCGAAGGAAGAAGAATATACGACAACATAGAAAAATTCACAACATACCTAATCTCAAGAAGCTACACAGAAATATCAATAATCACACTAGGCCTAATATTCCTAGGATTCGAATACCTACCATTAATCGCGCTGCAAATCCTATTCCTCAACGTAATAGGCCAAGAAATGCCTGCAATCGCCTTAGGCCTGGATCCAGAAACCGAGGGCATAATGGAGCGCGACCCAAGGCCTACAGACCAAGAACTACTAGATCAGAGAAACCTATTCCTCGTAGGAAGCATGGCCGTATTCATGGGTATAGCAGGGTTCACAGTATTCATGCTAGGCAACCCTCTAGACAACTTAGACACCGCTAGGACAATGGTGTTCGCAGCTATCGTGCTGATGATCATGGCCCACACATTCAACTTCAGATCCTTGACAGACTCAATAACAGACATAAGTCTAACCGACAACAAATGGGTCCTAGCATCAATAGCAACAATCACTCCAGTACTACTAACCCTGATATACTGGGAGCCAGCAGCAAGCCTCTTCGGACACGTACCACTAGGCCCTAGAGAGTGGGCGATCACAATCGGAGGAGCTCTCGCAACCATGGGCTTCATTGAGGCCTTGAAGAAAATAGCCAACAAAATCTACGGCAAAGGCTACTAACCCCTCCTCATCTTTCTTCAAACACCTAACTTCAACCCTCTCCCCTCTTTCTAAATATATCTTACAAATTTCCCCCTCTGACTTACCTAACACCTCATACGAACAGTTCTAACAGCAATAGACCCGGAGACAATAATACTCGCTGCAACAAAAACACAGGCCTTAATGAACGGCGACAGAATGTTTGAGAAGATTAGAAGCGTCACAGATAAATCAGAGTGACCGGAAAAAGCAGTAAATGAATGCAGTAAAACATACTTTAGTTGTTCTGTAGGAAGAAAATTGTAGAAAGTGTAAGGAATTGTAGGAAGAAACGGGATTTCTGAGTGAAATGTAAAGTTACAACACCAGGTTTGTGGTGTTGAATTGTTTTGGAGGTGATCCAGCCGCTGGTTCCCCAACGGCTACCTTGTTATGACTTAGCCCCCCTTGCCAAGCTCAGACTTGCGCCCCCAAATGGAGGTACTCGTCTGAACCTGACTCGGGTGACTTGACAGGCAGTGTGTACAAGGAGCAGGGACTTATTCGCCGCTGGATAATGACCAGCGACTACTACCGATTTCGCCTTCATGAGGACGAGTTGCAGTCCTCAATCCGTACCAGGACCGGGTTTAGGAGGTTAGCTTCCCCTCTCGGGGTTGCATCTCTTTGTCCCGGCCATTGTAGGCCGCGTGTATCCCAGAGCATTCGGGCCATACTGACCTACCGTGGCCCGCTCCTTCCCCTGGTTTATCACCAGCGGTCTCTCACGAGTGCCAAAACCACCGAAGTGGTTCTAGGGCAACATGAGATGCGGGTCTCGCTCGTTACCGGACTTAACCGGACACCTCACGGCACGAGCTGACGGCGGCCATGCAGCTCCTCTCAGCGCGTCAGGTAAGCTCTTCAAGCTGACCGTCATTCTGCT
>LKMX01000017.1 GCA_001564035.1 Nanohaloarchaea archaeon PL-Br10_U2g27 | reverse complement strand
CTGGAGAGCTTAGTTCGGTCTCCATTTGCCCTGTTTCTTGTTCGCTGACCGTCATGTTTTCTGCAGTTGCTACTTCGCTGATGTTTCCTTCGAAGTCAAAGTTTACGTCTATCGATTCTGTGTGAAGGTTTCTTATGTTGAAGTCGTGTGTTTCATCTGAACTGTTTGTAGTTGTCTCTATTTCTTGAGTGCTTGAGCATAGTTTTTCATCCCATATTGGGCATTCAGGCCCTGTGATGCTTATCCGTGTTGTGTCGTTGTAGTCTACGTCAGTGTCTTGGAAAACTATGTCTGCGTCTATGTCTACTGGTTCGCTGTAGTTAATGCCGATGTCTAACTCTCCTTGTTCTCCTGGTTCCAATAGTATGTTTTCGTCTTCTATAATTATCCAGTCTTCTATGTCTTCCTGTTCAGATTCTATTACTGGTTCAACTAGTTTTTCTTGGTCGACTAGATTCTCAATTTCTACTGTTTCAAGGTATTCGTTTGTCTGGTTGTATGCAAGGTTTTTCTCCTGTTGTGCATCAAAACTGGCTTCTACCTCACTAACAGTTAGACTAGATGAGTGTTCTTTTTCCTCACCGTACTTGTCTACTGTTTCAACATCTAAGTTGTATGTTCCCGGCTCTTCCTCTCCAGGAATTATGACATCTGTCGTGATTACTCCGTCACTGTCGCTGAAACTTAGGTCACCAATACTAAACGTTTCATTGAAGTCGTCTCTGTAAAGCTCTACATCTATTTCCTCAAACCTGTCAAGACTGTAAGGCGTTAAGCTGTAGTACTTTCCTAGCCTCAGCCTTATCTCGTGTGTCCTATCCTTGAATGCTGTAGGATTACTTCTATCCTCCATCCTGTAAGTCTCCAGGCCTATTTCCTGAGTCTCTTCGTATGATCTATCGCTTTCAGCTGCATAGAAATCAATTCTCAGGTTGTCCTCGTATCTTGAAGTGTTTATGTCAGGTATGCTGATATTTGCGTCAAACATTTGATTGTAAACCGGGTCTTCTCCTTCTTCCTCGACGAATTCATCGCCTACTTCGACTTCATCCATTTCTACTTCTTCGAATAAGTGTTCTCCTGTCTCGTTGTATCCGTATAGGCTGGCGTTCACCCATTCAGCGCTTGCCGCTGTTATTCCGAAATGAAGGTCGAGTTCTGTGTCTGGTTCACAGTTTTCTGCAAAGGTAGAGGAGTCACAGTTATCTCCACCTCTTATCTCAACAGTTTCTCCCTTAATATCTGGGCCTGTATTCACAAACTCAGAGTAGCTTCCGAAGTAGGTCTCATCTTCTTCGACCAGAGTTCTCATTACATAACTGGAGTTTGACTGGCTTGGAGTCTGTACCTCTGCGTTGAAGTTATATCCATCGTCAGGATCATCGTTGAAGTTTTCTAGTTCGAATCTTTCTTCTTTGAATGTCGCATTGTTAAAGTATAGGTCAGGCCTCGGGTTGTCGACTATCTCGTCGCTCGTAGTGTTAGTAGTTCTTACATCGATTTTTTTCTCTCTTTCTGATCTTATCGGATCTCTAATATCTGTTAAAAGTTCTACATCTATATCGCCTACATCTACATCGAACGTTGCGTTGGCCTCCCCGTCAGAGTCTCGTGTTCCTCCGCTCGCTGTTTCCCCGCGGGCCCTAAATGTTACGTTTTCCATTCCTGTGTAGTCAGGTTTGAACTCTGCGTACCACATTTCTAGGCCTTCATGGTAGTCTAGTGTTTCGTTTATGACTCCTTCATTTTTCGTTTCGTATTCGTAGATTAAGTACTGTGAGTCTGTTTCATTGCTTAGTACTTCATCTCCAAGATTTTCTGGGTGTAGATGGTCTCCTTCCTCAGTCTGTAGATCTGTTAGAACTATCGAATTAGTATTGTTAGAGAGCATGTCGACGTTGTAGGGCTCTCCTGGGACTTCAAACTCCCATTGGGATGCGGTTGCAGTGCCTACAATCATAAAAACTGCTAAAAACATTAGGCCATATTTAGGGATTCCTACTTTCATGTATTATATTTGTTAGAACAGTGGTTAAAAACTTATTCGATTGAAAGACGCATGACGTACAGCGTTTCAAACCAGTGCTTCTCCTTGGCGACTACTTCAAGATCGAAATCTTTTTTCAAACCACGGTCTTCTGCAAGACTGCTAACGACTATGAATGCCTGTCCGCCAGGCCTTAAGTAGTTTGGAGCTTCTTCTAAAAATTTTTCAGTTAGTTCTGTGCCTTGCTTTCCTCCAATCCATGTTTCCGATCCGTCAAATTCTTTGTCTTCATCTTCGGGGAGATAAGGAGGATTGAAGCATATTAAATCGAATTCATCTTCAATGCTCTCAAATAAATCCGATTGAACAGTTTTTATCTGGTTTGGGAGCTGATCTAAGGCCTTTTTGTTGATATCTGATGCTGTAACTTTTGCTCCTTTTTCCAGCATTGTTTCCGCTATTAAACCGTTCCCAGTACCTATTTCTAAGGCCTTTTCTCCTTCGAGGTCTTGCTGTTCTACTTGTTTTTTCAACAGTAGTGTGTCTTCGCTTACCGGGTATATCATTTTTCACTAAATTATTTTTTCTGTTTCTAAGTATTGCATGACTTCTTTTAGTTCAGTTATCCCTAGATTTACGACACGGGTTTCTGAGTGAGGTATTTTGTCTCTCAAAGGTTTTAATTCGTCTTTGCTTTTATCCAGTATGTTTCGTGAGTCGACGAAAGCGTTTCTAAGCTTTTTTCTCTTATGTGTGAACAAGGCCTTTACCAGTTTGAAAAATGCTTCTTCGTCTTGTATACCGTGTCTTTCCTTGTTCGGATACAGTTTGATTATGGATGCATCAACGTCAGGTGATGGATAGAAGTCGTTGCTTGGAATGTCTCTTAGTTTTACAGGTAGGAAGTAGTACTGTGTCATGACTGTGAATCGGCCGTATTCTGAGTCTCCAGGTTCCGCTACTGCTTTGTCTGCAAGCTCTTTCTGGATTATTAGAGATGATTGAACTTGTGCTTCTCCTAGTTTTTCGAATATCTCGGAAGTTATTTGGAAGGGAATATTAGAGACACAGCGTTCGTATTCGCTGAAATCAATAGTTAATGCGTCTTTGTTAATTATTTCTGCATCTTGAAAGTTTTCTTGCAGGTAGTTCGCTAGAACAGTGTCTTTCTCAACTACTGTTAGTTTTGAGGTTTTTTCAAGGAGCTGGGATGTTATTATGCCTAGGCCTCCGCCTATTTCCAGTGTTTTATCTTTTTCTATTTCTCCGGATTCGACTAGTGCTTGAACCGTGTTTACGTTGTTTAGAAAGTTTTGGCCGTCAACAGGTTTGAGGCCTATCTCACGGATTTTTTGTTGTACATCCATATTTTCAGGTGAAAAGCCTAGTTCTAACGTCTTCGCCTTTCAGTTCCTGTATAATTCTTTTTCTAACAGTTTCTTTTGGATCAGGGATAGAGGGTACTCTGTCTTTCAGGTCTTGAAGCGATTCAAACTCTTCTTTTTCTCTTTCATCAAGTAGTTTTTGCATGTGTTTCTTGCCTATTCCTGGAAGCAGCTCGAACGCGTGTCTTCTCGGCGTCACTGGGGGAGCAGTGTTGAAGAACTCAATTATGTCGTCTTCGTTTTCTTTCAATAGGGCGTCGAGCACATATTTGAGCTCGTTTTTAGCGTTTCCTGTGAGCTCATCGTATTTTATACGGGCTTTAATAAATTCGACCTTATCGCGGTCGCCTTCGCCTATGTACAAGGTTTCTCCTCCTTTAGGCCTTTCTTCTTCCCTCATTACTACTTCTAAAAGCGTGTAGTACTCAGTGCCTATGGTCTGGGCCACTCTTTCCTCTCTTTCATTGCTTTTGCCGTGTTCTAGGAAGTCAAGTACTTGTACGTGTTCATCTTTTCCAGACAATATAGACACCTCTGCGTAATTTAATTTCAGAACTCCACTGTTTTAAGGGTTTACTCGGTTTCAATCGAGTTTGTGATATCTAGAATGTTTTCGATATCGGAGTCTTCAAGTTTTACTCTTTCTTTGGAGAAAATAGCCCTGACAGTTGATTCTTCTGTAGGCACTACTTCTAGAATCTTGTAGATATGCTTGTCTTTGAGGCCTTCAATTTCTTTGAACTCTGAATGCAGTTCCCCTAGCGTATCTAGGTCTGTAATTTTTGTGTGGCGGGATAAGTTTTCTAATGCTATTCTCTGTTCGTGCGTGAGTTCTTCTTCATCTCTGTCATTTAAGGCTTCTAAGGCCTCTACAGGGTAGACGTATTCTTCTTCTACTATTTTCATTTTTCAAAAATCCTCCGCGATTTATTCAACCTTTTTTAGGTGGGCAGGTTTTAGGAAAAGTGTTTTTTCGATTCCGCCGTCTTTTATCTCTATTTGGTATGAGTCGCCTCTTCTGCCTTTTACTTCTCCTGTTTTTCCGTGGACTCTTTGGTGAGGCCTTCCTTCTGTTACAGCAGGGTTGATCTGGATCCGTGCTTTTTCTCCTTCTTCAAATTCTTTCAGTAATTCATTTACTGTGAGTTTCTCTCTTGGATTGGATGAGAGCTTGCTTCGTGCTCCGTGCTGTTTTCCCCTTGATTTTTCTGCCATACTTTATCAACCTATAAATCCTTGTTAATGTCCTAAACTTTTAAACACTCTTCAATTTCTGTAGCTTTCTGCTGTTCTACGCAGCTTTTCAACGCAGCCATAATCAAGTTTTACTTTCCCAATGTTGTACTTGTTTGATTTACTGCCGTGGCAGTCGCTTCCACCAGTGCGTATTAGGCCTTCTCTTTCGGCTAGGCGGGCGGCATAGACTTCTGTGAATTTTATGTTGTAACCGTCCCGGATTTTATGCCTGTATGTGTATTCTACTTCTAAACCATCTAGACCTAGTTCAGACAGCTTATTGATCACATTTTCGGCTTCATCTTTTTCTAGGTCTCTGCCAGGATGCGCGAGAACGGCAGCTCCGCCGTTTTCATGTATCTTTGTTATGATTTTTTCAGCTTCCACTCTTTCAGTCTGGACGTAGGCCTCACAGTCTTCGCTTATATATTCGTTGAAGGCCTGGTTCCTTGTATCAACTACCCCTTTTTCTACAAGTTCTGCTGCGAGGTGGGGTCTGCCGACGTTCCCGTCTGCTCTAGCTCTTACGTCGACATAATTGATTTTTGGCCCTATATCATTGTTTAAGCGTTGAACCATTTCTTTCATTCTTTTCTTGCGGTATTCCTTGTTTTTTTCAATTGTTTTGCAGAGTTTTTTGTCCTTAGGGTCTAGGAAGTAGCCTAGAATCTCTATTTTTACACCGTCTATTTCAGAGTTTATCTCTGCTCCGGTTATTACTTCTACGCCGTTTTGAGCAGTAAAAGATCTTTTTTCTAGATTAGGATTTATGGCGTCATGGTCTGTGACTGCTATAGCATCTAGGCCTTGTTTTTCTGCATCTTTTATTCTCTTCTTTAGTTTGTCTGTGCCGTCACTTGCTGTTGTATGGATGTGGAGGTCCGCCGCTTTTTCATTCACTTTCTTCACCTGGTATGTGGAAGCCTGTTACGTCAAGCTTTACGCATTCAGCTTTTTGACTGATTAGGCCTGATACGCTGGGTTTTGTTCTTCCGTTGTCGCTGGATATTAGTTCTTTGATGTATGTTCCTGATTCTGCCTGTACATCTATAACTAGCAGTTTGTCTTCGGTTTTCCAGTCGATTTCTTTGACTTCTCTTTCCCTTATTTTATCTGCTCTTCTGTGTTCTACTCTGCTAGGCGTGCGCTGCTCTACAACTCCTTCAAGCTTTTCCAGCGATTTCAGGTCTGCTTCTTCGAGTTTTTCTACCTCAATCCATGCTCTATAGCTTTTATCGGCTTTGAGTTGTTTGATTTCTGCAGGTTTGTTGTGGTGTGTCTCTTTGAGGCCGAATACTTCTACTCTTCCGTCTTCGTTTATCTCCTGTTTTATCTCTTCGAGGTCAAGCTTTCTTTTTAGTGGTTCTCTGATTTCTACTACGAAAGGCCTTTTGCCGAAGCATTTGACGTCTATGTCTTCTCTTCCTGCGCCGTGGAATTTTGCGTCTATTCCTTTGCTTTGTTGGATGAAAGGCCTTTGAATTATTTCTTGTACTGATCCTTGGTACTGTTGGCCCGTCCATTCGCAGTTATCGCATCCGCTTCCCCCGCATTCACTGCAAGGCCATTCTGTCTGAGGTAGTTCTCTGGAATACTTGTTGTAACGGCCGTAGAATAGTATTGAGTTTACTTGTAGTTCGATGCGGTCTTTGCCTTCGCGCATATCGATTACTGCCATTATGTCAGGGCGTTCGAACTCTACGCTGAGGCCTGTTAAATCTCCTACTTCTTTACCGATTAGACGGGATAGTTCTGTTTTTATGGGTTCTGTGTGTTCTACTCCGTATTCTTCCCATATTTCTTCTTCTTTTCGTATTAGTTCTTCCGGAGGCCTGATCCCTAATAGGAATGTTTCGAGTTCGTATCTGTCCAGCGAGCTTTGCACCATTTCGGCATAATCTGTGACTTGGTTGAATATTCCGTTGCATATGCTGCATTCTCCTCCTGTTTTTGATTCAGGCCTTTCCTCAAAGTGTTTTTCTTCGAGTTTTTCGCCGTGTTCTCTAACTATTTTTCCTCGTGTATGGTTTTCGAGGCCGTGACCTAGTTGTGCGAACTGTCTTCCGAGGCAGTGGTCGCATAGTTCAAGTTTTAGAAGCTGTGCTGCTTTTTCTCCAGTGTTCATATTGAACTGGGCGGAGCAGAGTTTTTTAACTCGAAAGGTTCCTTATTATCGGGTTCTGTAGATTGAGGCCTGAAATTTCTTGAATAGTTTGTCTCTTGTTTTCGAGGCCTGTTCGGCGTCCATGTCTGGTATGCTGGGGTTTGTCCATACTGATCCTGCTGTGTCTACTGTTATTGTTGCTTGGTTCCATCGTCTCTGGAATATGGACTCTGTTTTAACCAGATTTTGGACTCTGAAGTAGGGTACTATGTATGTTCTTCGCTTCCAGAATCCTTTTCTTATGAAGCAGTGGTTTTCGCCTATCAGGTATCCGATGTTTTCCCACTGTAGTTTTGCAGCAGTTCTGGATAGTACAGCGACTATTACCGGGATTATTACGAGTAATGGATTGAATCCTATTGTTATGAGGCCTAAGGTTGGGAGTAGGAGTAGGCCTGAGATTAAGAGGTATCTTCTGAAGTATCTTGTTTTTGCTTTTGGATCGATTTGCTGGAGTTCGTTAGTTTTCAGGTTGCCTATTGTTTCTGCATATTTGACAATATTTTCTCTGGTGTCAAAAGGTATTAACACGGTTGATCTTGCTGTTTCTTCTTCGGCTCCGTATCCTGCTGTCTCTACTTTTAGTGTTGCGTATCCCAGCTTTCTCTTGAACAGGTTCTCGTCTATTATAAGGCTCTGAATTTTTTCTTTGGGTATACTTCCTTCTTTCTTGGTGATTAGGCCTTTTTCGTATTCGATAGTATCGTTTTTGCGCTGAACTGTAAACCCATAGTATTTTGTGAAGGTTTCTACGCTATTAAAAAGCATTATAACTGCTGTAAGGATCGATATTCCTGCTGTTAATGCTATTACGGCTCCCATAAACTGGAGCGTGTTATCTAGGTAGAATGCTGCAGCCGTGAACCCTGCTACAAAGAGCATTATTGATACTGCAAGTATGAGTGCTGCTCCTGATGTTATGCTTAGTAGGCCTAGGTTTCTGTCGGTTAAAACGTAGTCTTCTTCTCCAGTTTCTTCTGTTTCAGTGTTGCTGTCTGTTCTACGGTCTTTTAAGGCCCTGATTTTTTGTTTAATTTTTTCTGCATCTTCTAGTTCTAGGTATCTTAGTGAGGCCTCGGTATTTGTTCCTCCTGCTGTTTCAAGTCTGACTTCTGCTATATCGAATATTCTGTGGATTATGTTTCTATTGACATCGACGTTTTGAATCCTTCTAACCGGTATGTCAAGCTTGTTTCTGCTTATTACGCCCGAAGTTATTTTGATGTCTCCATCTTCCATGTAGAAGTCGTAATTCTTCCAGTAAAAATACTCGTAAACGCCTATAACCACCAGTAGCGGCAGGAAAAGGAGTAGTAGGGGCGGGTAGATGAATGCAAGGATTATCAGTGTTCCTGCGGTTCTTGTAACTGTTCTATAGTATATGCTTTTCTTTGCGAGTTTCATACTCCGTCAAACCCATGCTCTGATTCTATGGCCTTTGCTTTGAGTTCTTCCTGCATTTCTTCTGCTCTCTCTTTTTTCAGGCCGGGAATTCTCATGTCTGCGCCTCTTGACCCTGCTGTGTAAACTCTAAGCGATGCTAATCCTAAAAATCGTTCTATTGGGCCTTGGTTGGTGTCTATATGCTGTACTCTGACGTATGGTATTGCCATAGATGTCTTTGTGATGACGCCATGGTTTATTTCTAGATGATCTTCATGTACTTTGAACAACCAGTTTTTGTAGCGGTAGCGAGAATAGTTTACCGAAATAAATGGTATTATAATGAACGCTATGGCTGTCAACGCAGGAGATCCTAGAACTAGGTGTACTGGTACCGCTATCAGTAGGCCTATGAACGATGATGTTATTGCAGAAATTGTTATCCATACTGTGCGGATCTTTCTGTCTAGACGCTCCATATTATGCTTCTTTATTTGAGGTTTTTAAGTTCTTCTAGACTGTACCTTTCGTCTTGCTTAGTCTTTAAGGATCCTTCCTCAAATTCTAAGAGTTTAATGTTGAGGACGCTTTCTTGTTCTTCCATAGTTATCATTGTTGGTTTTGACGGCCTTGAGCTTCCTCCACCTACGCCCGTGCAGCTGCCAGGGTTTATGAGAAGTGCTTTGTCCGTTTTTTCTATTTCTTCGTGGTGTGTATGGCCGTGGATAAGTATTTCGACTTCTAAGTCTTTCTCAGCTATTTTTTCCAGCGTTGGTTTGTGGCCTCTCGGAGATATTCCTGTTCCGTGATAGACTCCAAATTTTAGGCCTTTGTGTTCGAATGTTTCGGATTCTTTCAGCTCATCTGCTTCGAAGAAGTCGCAGTTTCCTTTTACGCAGTATGCTTTTTTTGAGTATTCTCGGACTGCGTTGAATACTTCTTCCGTCGCGTAGTCGCCGGCGTGAACAGTTATTTCGGAGGCCTCTATTTTTTCCCAGAATTTTTCGGGGATTTCATCTGCTCTACCTGGGATGTGGGAGTCGGATATTACTGTTATCATACTGTTCCACTCCGCTATCATCTTTATAAGATGCGAGTAATAGTTGTATTACAAGGGTTTTGACAACGGGAGGGGTCGAGATTTGAGTTGTAAAAAATGGAGTTTAAACAGAAGACCCAGAAGTCAGCACTCTTAGTAATGTTGGCAGTGACAGATTTGTTTTCACGCTTTGATATTCAGTTACCGACGAAGTGGCACTCTTTAATCGATACTTTGACCGTTTCCACAGGAGTACTACATTCAAGGCTCAGCGTTATGGATAAAGAAGTTGATAAAGAATATCGTAAAATGGAGAAAAACTTTGAACGCCATCTAGGCCTTGAAAGCTTTTATTGCCCGGAAGAAATACAAGAAATTAAAGATGAAGTAGAAAAAGCACAGTTGAAGTCTTGAAACTTCTATTATACTTACCAGAGCATCGAGTCAGTGATTAAAGTTTTTAGAACCCTAGCTTTTGCATCATTCCCTGGAGGTTTCCGCGTTTCATGGAGTTCTTGTCGAATTTGTCCATCATGTTCTTGGTCTGCCTGTAGTGCTTGATCAGCTCTCTTACTTCCTGTTCTGTCCTGCCTGATCCGTTGGATACTCTTTCGACCCGTGACTTGTTTATTATTGAAGGATCCTTTATCTCTTCATCTGTCATCGAGTCGATAACGTATGTATAGGCCTCTATTTTTTCTTCTGTGAGTTGAGAGATATTGTCCGGCATTTTTCCTCCGAACGGCATCTGTTTCATCATTTCTTCCATCATCCCGGCTTGAGTAACGGACTCCATCTGTTCCTTAAACTCTTTTAATGTGAAATCTCCTTCTAGAAGTTCTTCTGGATTGGTTTCAAGCTCTTCAACTTTTTCTAGCAGCGATTCGAGGTTAGGCTGGCCTAACATCTCGGAAACGTATTTTACAGGGTCATAAACTTCTAGATCTCTTAACTGTTCTCCTGTTCCTATGAATTTGACTTGGGCTCCCGACTCTGCGCACGCTACAAGGACTCCTCCTCCCTTAGCTGAGGAATCCATTTTCGTGACTACAACTCCTGTTATGCCTGCTGCTTCTTCAAAGTTCTGGGCCTGATCTCTGGCAGACTGGCCTATGTCGGCTGGCATGACGAGATAGACTTCATCAGGATTTAATACTTCTTTTACGTCTGTAAGTTCTTGTTTCAGCTCTGAATCCAGGGAGTTCCTACCCGCTGAGTCAACTATGATGAGATCTGCTTCAATTTCCCTAAGGCCTCTTTCCACAACTTTTGAAGGGTCTTCTGCGTCTGGTTCTCCATAGAATTCGGCTTCAGCTTTTTCTGCTAACTGTTCTAGTTGCTCGTATGCAGCAGGCCTGTCTGTGTCTGCAGCTATCAGGCCTGTTTTGAGGCCTCTTTTCCGGTAGTAGTCGACTATTTTACCGGCTGTTGTTGTTTTTCCTGCTCCGTAAAGCCCGCAGAGCAGTATTTTCTGCGGTTTGATCTGTATCTCGGGTTTTTCTCCTAGTAGGTCTTCTAGCTGGTTGTATACGGTTTCTAGTACGTGTTCTTTTTTTGATAGGCCTTTAGGTGTTTCTTGTTTGGCTTCTTCTCTTATTTCGTTGCTGAGCTGTGATACTAGTGTTACGTCGACGTCTGCTTGTATTAGGTCGCGTTGAATGTCTTTTACAAGCTGTTCTACTGCTTCTTCGTCTACAGCTGCTCTAGATGAGAATTTTTGTATTGAGTTTTTTACCCGGTCGAACATGTATCTGTATTGGTCAATGAATTTTTAAGTTAACGAAGGTTCCATAGCCCATAGATTAGGATTCCTATAGCAAAACCGATTAATGCAGTCCCGGTCGAAAAAATATTTGATGCCCAAAAACCTGCGCCTGTGAGCGAGATGTAAGAAAAGCCAGCTATTAGCATGATTAAAGCCAGAAAATGAGGCTGTTTGGCGTTAACAAGAAAATCCCATAGTGCGCCCCATGAATTGGTCATTTGGACCAGTACTGCTATGAAAAACAGAACTATTATGGCGTTCCACAGTGTTGAGGCCTGATATACTTGGTATGCTGTGAGGCCTGCAAGGATCCCGGTTACTCCTACAATTATTTTTGCTTTGTTCATATCTGCTTTTTTGATTGTTCAGAGATAAAAGTATTAGAGTTCTAACGGTTTAGTATGCGAGAGTTTCCTGATGTTGAACTGGTTTTTGTGTCTGGGCCTCTTGATAGTGGTTGCTGGACTCATCAGGAAAAATATTTTTCTAGAACCTCGATGGTTGAGACTGTTGGAGGCCAAAATTTTTCTAAAACGGTTAATGAACTAGAGGGCTTACTTGACTCGTCGAATTTTGAGCATACAGTTTTGGTTGGCGGAGGCCTCGGAAATTATGCAGTCCAAGAGCTTGAAGGACGGGAAGAAGTCATGTCTACTGTTTTGACTGGGCCTTTGGAGTCGATTCCTTATATGCCTGAAAGGTTTTACAGTTTAGCGTCGCGTGTTTGGCGTAAACCAAAGATTATGAAGAAGCTTTTTTTCAGCCCTGCAACCGATTATCGGGTTGTACGAGAGTTTTCAGGCCTTAAAACACCGGATTACAGGGATTTGGAGAGTTTTAATTTGGGCGGTCTTGAAGTGCCTTTGAAAAATTCTCTTGTGATGTGTAACCGTAACTGCAGGTTTTCTCGTATGGGCAGTGTTGAGAGGCTTAAACCGAACTCTGAAGTAGCTTTTCTTAATGCCGGTACTTTTTCGTTTTTTGAGAGGCCTCAAGAGTTTAATAAGGCTTTAGCAGATTATCTGCGTAATAAAGATAGTATTTTAGAGCGTCGTGAAACTTTGAAGGCGGTTTCAAAAAATCGGTCGTTAAAAGAGTTTGAGGACAGTTTAGTTGTTGAGAGATGATCGCCGGAATTAAGCTTACAATGGATAACTGCTACCTCGCAGTTTTAGGAGATACTCTTGAAACATACAGTTTTGTAGAGAACCGTGAGATTGTTGAACATCTGTCTGAAGCAGAGGTGGATGTAATCGCAATTGATACTGCTTGGGAGAGATCGCAGGCTGTCGCTCAGGAAGAACAAGAGCTTATTGACGAAGGTTTTTCATTTATACCGGCAGAAATGGAGCCTGAACTCGTTAAGAGATCAGAGCACTTAGTAAATTTGTTGAAACGTAAAGGCCTTGACTGCGATTTTATCCGTTTTGATCCTGTGATTACTTCTGAGGAGCTGGCAGTTCACAGTGAGAATGCCTTGGAAAGCTTGGGTCTAGATGTTTCAAGTATAGGTTCTTCCGGAGAGTTTGATGCTGTTCTTGGAGCTGTTACAGCGCGTTTCTATCAGGAAGAGCAGTTTGAAGATATGGGTGTTGTCGTGCCCAAATCTTTGGAGGGGTAACACTTAAAAGGTTTTTATGATTTATCAGTAGGTACAGGTATGTTCTCATGGGAATGGAAAAATTTTACAGGACGGTAAGGCAGACATTTGGAGTAGAAAAAGAGCAGTTGAAAGGTGAGATAAAGGAAGAAGTAACTGACGAGCTTAGGCACGAACTAGGCCAGGAAATATCTTACATAGAAGCACAGCTCAAAGAGTACGAGCAATTAGTTGCTGAAGTCAACCATTTACTATCTACAATGAGAAAGGAACGGATTAAAGAAAGAAGTCAAGGACAGCAGGTACAGATGAGTTTAGAAGAGGATGTACAGCCATTGAAATCCAAGTTGAAGAAACTGGAGAAATCAATGCAGAAAAGGCTTGACGAGCAAAAGGCCTATACATAAGAACTTTTCAGCTAGACGGGGAAATCTAAAACTATAGGAAAGAATACTATCTAGAGGCCTAGTCCAGCAGGTTGTCTAGGAATTTTTCAGTATCGAATTTTTCTAGATCTTGGTAGGCCTGTCCCGTGCCTAGAAATGCTACGGGTTTACCTGATTCTCGCGCAGCCGATATGACTGTTCCTCCTTTGTCGTCTATATCCATTTTGGTTACTATGAGTGCGTCAAACATGCCTTCATAGGCCTTCAACTGTTTTACTACGTCGTTGCCTGCGAGTCCGTCGACTACTAGAAAT
>LKMX01000016.1 GCA_001564035.1 Nanohaloarchaea archaeon PL-Br10_U2g27 | reverse complement strand
TCTGGTGCAGGGTCAGGAGGATCAGGAATAGTTATTGTCGATTATCAGATTCCGGGCGAGGATCTTGATTTGGATATTAGTGGGCCTGAGGATGCGACTAGAGAGTTTAGTGAGCAGTATTCTGCTGAAGTTGTTAACTCGGGTTCTCAGGCGGATGATCCTGGTCTTATGAGGTTGACTAAGGATGGCGAGTTGGAGGATTCTGAGCAGGTTGGTTTGTTAGAGCCTGGTGATGAGTTTGAGCTGTCTGATTTTATCCAGTTTGATTCTACTGGGGATAAGGAGATATGCGCTGATATTGAGAACGGTGGTGAGGAGTGTATGACTGTGACTGTTGAAGAGAGTGATGATGATTTGTATGAGTGGCGTAGTCTTGTTAATTTCAGGCTTGACTTGACTGGGCCTGATTCAGGCCTGGGTTGGGATATGGATAGTACTTGGCATCCTGATTTGGACGATTATTCTTCACTTCAAATTGATTTTGAAGATAGTAGGCAGGTTGTTTATACGGATATTTATTGGCAGGATACTTATGAGCAGGTTGATGATGGTGAGGAGTTGTCTGAGAGTGATTTGCTTGATGTCCATGAGCCTCCTATGTGCGGTGATGATGAGGAAGAGTATTTGTTAGAGGAGATGGGTCAGTCGATTAACTCTGAGCAGTTTGAAGGGCGTTATGCTTGTACGGACAACAATAATTACTGTGTTTACAGGCAGTCTTCTGGGCCTAAGATCTTTGAGAAAGAGGATAAGATTAATACTCAGCAGGAGGGAGAGGAGAGGGGTCGTCTGAAGAATAATGAGGCTATCTGTGCTCAGAGGCCTGGTCTTGATAACATTGATCAGGATAACCATAATCTTGAGGTGCCTCATGACAGGGTTCCTCAGTGGTATAGTCAGGATTATGCGAATGAGATTGAAGGCTCAGCTGTTATAGACGTTCCGGACCAGAACTTGTGCCGTGAGAATACGTTGTTCGGCGATGAGGCTAAGAGATGGATTGACTACGATTATATTAATGATCATCCTCTTGCGGTTAATGGCGGTATCGATGATTCTTGGAATCCTCGGATGGATCAGATGAATCATCCTTACTACATCTCCGATCCAAGCGGTGAGAACTGGGATTTAGATGGTGAAGGGCCTTTAGAGCAGGGATACAGTCCCGTGCCTACTGGTACGAGCGACCTCTACGAAGGCCATGACAGCGATTACGATGATAAGTCGGTCGTTGCTGACCCTACGAATATGCAGTACGGTTTCTGTGCAGGCGACGATGCGTCAGAGTATTATATTACGCAGAGTTCTCAAAGCAGGTTTGTAGAAGACGATGATGAGATAATAGGTGTGGCAGAAGAGTCTGATTCATGCGTTCTAGATAACTCAGACTATGATGTCAGTGAAGACAGTTTGGAGCATGAAAACTTCTCGCCTAGTGAGCTTCAAGATCAAAGGATGCTTTACCAAGAAGGTGATACAGTGGAGATTGAGTCTGAGGGAACTCAGAGAGAGATTGGATGCTTCGGAAATGAGTGGTGGGATGATTGGCCTATCCATTTCTTAGAAGATGAGACTACCGTGGCTTTAACAGAAACAGACCGGACAACTTTCAGAGTAATAAACCCTAGAGACACGGAGAGAACATTTGATTTAACGCTTTCAACAGGAAACGATGAGCTTGAAGCGATGACAAGCTTCGAAGAAACAGGCACAGATGAGATGAGAGTAACAGTTCCAGGAGAAAGCTCAGGCCTATACGAAGTAGAGATAACGGGTATAGAAGAGATAGATGATAAAGAGCTTCAGATCAGGGCAGAATCCACTGCAGGAGACTTAGATGGTACGGACACGATCGATGTATCGGTAATAGAAGGATATGTATCAGATACTGAAGGAGAGGTAAGAGAAGTACCTGGAATAACAATTATTCAGATAATGGCATTATTCCTTGCAGGCCTCACCTACTTCTTCTACAGAAACTAGAATAGAGAATAGATTATGTATATAGAGCGAATAGTAAGCTGAAAAAAGGGTTTTTTACAGGTTGAAGAGGCCTGTGTCTTCTTCAACTACTTTTTGTGTGCCGTGCGTTTTTTCTGCATGTTTTTGTAATGCTTCTTTCATTGAGAAAATTTTTCCGCACACAGTACATTCCAGTATTTCGTCCATAAAAACAAGTATGTGTGAAGCAAGTATTAAAACAGATTCGATGTATTAATTCGGTATGGGACAGGAACTAGGTATAACTGCAAGCAAAGAAAGAAATCCTTCAGAATGGTACACTCAAGTAGTTCAGAAAGCAGGCCTAGCAGACTATGCGCCGGTCAAAGGCTGTATGGTTATCAAGCCTTATGGAATGAAGATCTGGAATTCGATTAAAAAAGATTTCAACGAAAAAATCCGGGCATCAGGCGTTGAAGACGCATACTTCCCATTATTCATTCCAGAAACGTATCTGGAAAAAGAAGAAGATATAGTAGAAGGTTTTGACCCAGAGGTAGCATGGGTTACTCATGGAGGAGACAAAGAGCTTGAGGAACGGCTTGCAGTGAGGCCTACATCCGAATCAATGATCGCTCCGTTTATGTCTAAATGGGTGCGTTCTCATAGGGATCTGCCTTTAAGACTTAATCAGTGGGCTAACGTTGTTAGATGGGAGGCAACTGATACGAGGCCTTTCCTTCGTACAAGAGAGTTTTTGTGGCAGGAAGGCCATACTGCTCATGAGTCTGAGGATGAGGCTGATGAGGAGACGTTGCTAAGACTTGAACAGTATCAGGAGGTTATAGAGGATCATCTTGCTATTCCTTCTGTACTGGGTTACAAGCCTGAACACGATAAGTTTCCTGGCGCGAAATATACTACAACAATCGAAACTCTGATGCCTGATGGGAAAAGCATTCAGTCAGGTACGTCTCACCAGTTAGGACAGCACTTTGCTGAGGCCTTTGATATCACGTTTGAGGACGAAAACTCTGAGCAAAGTACTTGCTGGACAACTTCGTGGGGTTTATCTACTAGGACTGTGGGTGCTTTGATAATGGCTCATGGTGATGACAACGGTTTGAGGCTGCCTCCAAAGGTTGCGCCAATACAGATTGTAATAGTGCCTATCTACCAAGAAGAGAACAAGGAAGAGGTATTGGAATACTCGGAAAGGCTCGCTGAGCAGGTAAGAAGAGCAAAGGGCTGCGGGTGCAAGACCGATATTAGAGTAGAATTAGACGATAGAGATCATAGAAGCCCTGGATACAAATTTAATGAATGGGAGCTGAAAGGAGTTCCTCTCAGAATAGAAGTAGGGCCTAACGAAGTAGAAGATGATGCAGTCACCACAGTAAGAAGAGACAACGGAGACAAAGAAATGGGCGTAGACAGGAAAAAATTCTTGAGGAACGTTGAACAAATACTGGAGAAGATACAGAACTCGATGTACTCAGAGCTCGAAGAGTATCTTAAAGAAAACATTCGGGAGGCCTCATCGAAAGAAGAGATTCTTGGAACGATCGGCAAGAACAGAGGATACGTTAAAACACGGTGGTGTGGGAAAGAGGAATGCGAAGCAGAAATCAAGGATCAAGTTTCTGCAGAAATAGTTGTTTTGCCGTTCAGAGAAGACTCGAAACCAGAAACTATTCAGGCCTATGATGAACAAATAGGCGGCGAATGTAGCATATGCAGTGAAGATGCCGAGAGATGGGCTTACTTCGCAAAAAACTACTAAACAAGAACAAAAGGCCTTCTCACTCCTCTTTTTTATCTAATTTGCAGACTTTAGCAAGGTTAAAATAATAAACCAGTTTCTCTCATAACTCACTGTGACTCATGAATGGGCTTATTTTCAAAAATAAGTTATCCTAAAAAAGGCAGAGACTTTACCAGTTCAATTAGAGAGCTCATAACTTTTGAAGAAAAATCTGCTAAAAAAGAAGTAGTTAAAATGCTGAAATCAGGAGAGCTCAACGAACAAAACATTCACCGAGAAGTCTCTCACTACCAAGAATACTTTACTAGAAAGACCTCCCAAAGAATAACGGAAGACGACTCTGCACTATTCCTATACATACAGGCCTCAAAGCAGGCATGGCATCTTTACAACGACCTTGAAAGAAAGAAAAACAGCCGGATGGCATCAAAAAAAGGCAGGTGGAAAAATGCGGAAGAAATCAACAGTATCAGAAACGCCTTAAAAATTTCAAAAAACTTGGAAAAAGACTACCGGCTTGAAAAAGCAAGTACAGCAGTACTGTGTGAGGCCTTTAACGACATAGAAAGCATGGAAGACTTGATGAGAGACTCATCTTTAGAGGATGAAAGAGTCAGAGAAGAGGAGATTTCAATACTGCAAAAAGCTATTTTGAAAAATCAGGAAGTTTCTGACAGTATTGACAGGCTTGAAACGCTGAACGCCCGGATGCGTAGCAGCGACCACTAGAAAAAATCGAAAGTTTTTTATCATTAAGCAGTAGTTATTACATATTGTGAGAGGCTTACAACAGTCAATCGAAAAAATGTATAACCTATTCAGGGCTAAGAGTCCTGAAGCAGTTGAAAGAGAAATTTTGAATGATCAGACTGTTAACGTTAGAATCCACCCTCCTCACAAGTCATTTGACGATATCGGCGAATTACTTACGGGGCTTGATGAACTCGATGCAGATGCGGATTACAGCGTTTTCGACAGCAGATACCTTGACCATAACGAGGTCGCCGAGTTTTATGCTAACAGTGTTGAAACAGAGTTTGTAGACGTTGAACTCCCTCTAAGCTACTGGTGTGAAAGAAAACAAGACTTCATTAACACGATAGACGGCATAGATCCTAGTTATAGCATATCAGTTACAGCTTATGAAAGAGAGGCCTCGGAAAAAGCTGATGGAATGACAGGCCTATTTAAATTTGTATAGCATAATAATAGGATATAGGGTTTTTTACGACAACCCTCTAAATTAGTTTCTGAATTGGTGACAATAAATGGTAGATAAACAGGATGGCAAAGAACTAGGAAGACTAGAAACCGGTACAACCACAGTAGGTCTAACAACCGAAGACGGAGTAGTACTAGCAGCAGACAGAAGAGCCTCAATGGGAAGACTAACGGCATCAAAATACGCAAAGAAGATTTACAAGCTAGACGATAATCTAGGCCTAACAATTGCAGGCAGCGTAGGAGACGCACAGAAAATAGTCCGGATCATGAGAGCACAACTAAAGCTTCACAGACTGGAAACTAAAGAACTAAGCGTCAAAGGCGCAGGAACACTGCTATCAAACATTCTTCACGGCAACAAAATGATGCCGTTCATGAACCAATTCATACTGGGCGGTGTAGACGATAACGGGGGCGTACTTTACGACCTAGACCCTGCAGGAGGCCTAATGGCTCATGAATACTTCACAGCCACAGGCTCAGGAAGCCAAATGGCTTACGGCGTTCTTGAAGACAACTACGAAGAAGAAATGGGCCACAAAGACGGAATAGAACTTGCAAAAAGAGCTGTGCAGTCCGCTATGGAGCGAGATACGGCATCAGGTAACGGAATAATGGTTGCAGAAATAACAGAAGATGGTTTCGAGGTGCTAGAGCAGTCAAAGCTCAAGCAAGTCATCGAATAAAAAAACAGATACTAACAGGTTTTCATTTATGGAAGAACTTAAAGACATAAAAACAGAGCTACCTAGAAATTCGAATGTATCCGAAATAAGGTACGAAGCATCAGACATAGTACTTTACACAGATAGCAAAGAATTCTTTCTAGACAACAGAAACACAGTAAAAAAACTGGTATCAAAACTGAAGAAAAGAGTAGAAGTAAGACCGACATCAAAACTCTTCAGAGAACCAGAATCAGCAAAACAAAAAATAGAGGAAATAATTTCAGAAGAAGCAGGCCTAGAGGACACAATCTTCCAGCCGAGCCTAGGAAAAGTCATCATCCGTGCAGAAAGGCCTGGAAAAGTAATAGGCAACAACGGAGAAGGGGTCAAAAAAATCAGAGAGGCAACACTTTGGGCGCCACAAGTAGAAAGGGTTCCAGCAATTCAGTCGAAAATCGTGGACAAAGCAAGGGAACTAACAGTAGAAGATCCAGAGTTCAGAAAAAAATTCCTGCACGAAGTAGGAGAAAAGATCAGGTTAGACAAAACAGTAGGAGATGAATGGATAAGAATATCGTCCCTAGGAGGGTTCAGACAAGTAGGAAGAAGCTGCGTCCTCGTACAAACAGAAGAATCCAACGTATTACTAGACGCAGGGATAGATCCAAGCGCAGAACCAGGGACACCACAGAACTATCCTTACCTCAACGCCCCGGAGCTCGATCTAAGAGATCTCGACGCAGTAGTGCTGTCACACGCGCACATGGACCACTGTGGAATGATCCCATACCTATACAAAATGGGGTACGACGGCCCTCTATACTGCACAAAACCAACTAGAGACATTATGATTATGATGACTCTGGACTATATAGGCCTAGCACACAGCGAAAACAATAAAGCACCGTACGACTCTTCAGCAATTAAAAAAGCTGTGAAAAGAACAATCACTCCAGACTACGGAGAAGTCACTGATATAACGCCTGATATGCGTTTGACATTGAAAAACTCAGGCCATATAATTGGAAGCGCATTAACACACCTGCACGTAGGAGAAGGCCTACACAACATTCTGTACACAGGAGACTACAACTATGACTCCACAGAAATGTTAAGGCCTGCTGACACAAACTTCCAGCGAGTGGAGACAATGATTACTGAAGCCACTTACGGAGGCAGAGACGATAAGCAGGATTCGCGAGAAGAATCAGACAAAAAGTTCCTGTCAAAAATGAAGCAAACCCTCAACAAGGGAGGAAAAGTTATAGTTCCTGTTTTCGCGGTCGGCAGATCGCAAGAAGTACTAGGCCTCCTATCAGATGAAATGGATAGAAAATACTTCGACTACCCGGTATACGTTGATGGAATGATCAACGACGTAAATGCCTTGCATACAGCTTACCCAGAGTTCCTCTCCGAAAAAGTTCAAGACAAAGTCCACAGGAAAAACTCGCCGTTCCTGAAAGAAAATATTAAGGCAATAGGAAGCCATAAAGAACGTGAAGAAGTATATGACTCAGGCCCATGTATAATCCTGACAACATCAGGCATGCTTACCGGAGGGCCGATAATGTCATATCTTAAGCAAGAGGCCTCTAATCCGGACAACGCCCTAATTTTTGTTGGTTATCAGGCAGAAGGAACTCTTGGTAGAAAAATTCAAAGCGGTAAAAGCCCTGTTAAAGTCAACGGCGAAAAAGTAGATATCAAGATGGACGTATCAACAGTATCAGGATTCTCTGCGCACAGTGACAGACAGCAGATTATAAACTACTGCAAAAACCTTCGCTCAACACCGAACAAAGTCTTAACAAACCACGGAGAAAAAAAGAAATGCTTTTCACTTGCATCGACGCTGCATAAAATACTCAGGATAGATACGTCAGCGCCTCAAAACCTTGAAGTCAACAGGCTAAACTAACTTCTAAAAACATTAGCCGACAAGAACAAATTATGACAGACGTAAAAATAGGCCTAGAAACACATTTACAGCTCGACACAGAGTCCAAACTCTTCTGCAGCTGTGCCAACAAACAAAATGAAGAACCGAACACAAACGTCTGTCCAACGTGTTTAGGCCATCCAGGTTCAAAACCAAGAACCAACAAAGAAGTGCTTAAACAGGCCTTCAAAGTTTGCAAAGCGCTTGAACTAGATTTTAATAAAAAGTCAGAGTTCGCGCGTAAGACGTATTTCTATCCTGACATGTCAAAGAACTATCAGATAACTCAGTACGATAAACCGGTAGCTCAAAACGGGAGTTTCGAAATAAAAATAAGAGATGAAAAAAAACAGATCGGGATCAAAAGACTGCATATTGAAGAAGACCCCGCAAAACTTATCCATGAAAAAAATTACTGCAAAGTAGACTACAACAGAGCAGGCACACCACTGCTTGAGATCGTTACCGATCCCGACTTGAAGTCGCCTGAGGAGGCCCGGGCATACCTACAACAGCTCGCCCAAGTACTTGAATACTTAGGTGTTTACAGCCCAGTATCAGACTACTCAATCAAGAGCGATGCCAACATCTCAATCAACGGTGGCGAAAGAGTCGAAATTAAGAACATTACAGGTACTTCGGATATCGAAAAGGCCTTGAACTATGAATTATCTAGACAAAAACAGTTAACTAAAAGAAATAAGGCTGTAAAACAACATACTAGGCGATACAACCCTGATATGGGGTCAACAGTTAAAATGAGGGATAAAGAAACAGAAGAAGACTATGGATACATTTACGATCCCGATTTAACAGTGCAGAACTCTTCAGAAGCAGAACAAGTTGATATACCGGAACTGCCGAAGGAAAAGCACCGGCGATTTACAGAAGAATACGGTCTCAAAGACAAGATTGCGGAATCACTTATATCTGATCCAGGCCTAGCAAAAACTTATGAAGAGCTCTCAGACAGCCACGATTCTCAAACTACAGCAGTAATGCTTACAGGAGACCTGAAAAAAGTATTAAACTACAACGAACTTGGCTACAACGAATCAGGCCTTAAAACTGAGTGGCTCTCACAACTCCTTCAAATGATAGAGGAGGACGGTATAAGCGATAGAAATGCTGAGAAAGCGTTACGTGAAGTAGTCGAAGAGCCTAGGCCTATCAAACAAATTGTAGAAGAAAAAGGATTAGAGAAGTCTGGAGTTGACGAAGTAACTCAGGTAGTTGAAGAAGTAATTAAAGCAGAGACACAAGCCGTAGAAGACTACCAATCGGGCGACGAAAGCGCTATTAATTATCTTGTAGGCCAAGTAATGCAGAAAACCGGAGGCGGCGCAGACCCCAAAAAGACTCGAGAACTCTTAATAAAGCATTTAGAGTAAACAAACTATTTTCAGATGACTAATATGGATTTTGAAGAAGCCAGTGAAAAGTTTGAGGAGCTCAACACAGATGATGTGGCCCAAAAACGCTTTGAAATGTTCAAAATCTTTGAAGCAGTAATTCAAACTGGAACAGAGAGCTCTGACTCAGAAGAACTCATTTCACACCTAAAAAATAAGAATGGTTATCTATACAAGCTTTCACAAGACTTTCTTCTCTCATCAAGCACTATGGAGAAAGGGAAAATTCTTGGAAAAATAATTAAATACACTGAAAAACGATAAAAATTGACTAGAATTGATTAGACTTGATTATTATCTTTCTTTAACATTTTAAGGCCTATCTCCGTTCCGTTGTCGTCGCTGAAAATCCGCATAGGTACTTTGCTGTCTGTTTCATGATACACTTTCCAGTCTTCTCCATCTAGAGCTATACTGCCTTTTTCAATTGAGTCGGCTAGATCTCGGAGAAATTGTGCTGCATCAGTTTTTGCCAAGTTAAATTCTCTCTCCATTAATTAGGCCTCCTTGTTGAAAATCATAGATTTTCTCGATTCCTGAACTCTCACTGAAGCTCGAGTACAGTCATGCAAACATTTCGTCTGGATGCCTGTTTTCGTTTCCGAGGAAGTCCTTCTCGATTCCCAAGTTTCCTTCTTTCAGGTCTTTAATGGCTTCATTGAAGTCTGTCATAGAGACCTTTGCTTGAGTAACGTCTTCAAACCTTTCTAAAGCATTTACAGCGGCTTGTCTCGCAATTTGTTTGATGTCACGCCCTGTAAAGTCCTCATCAAGTTCTGAAGCAACTAATTCAATGTCTACGCTGTCATCCAGATCAAGTTTGCGAGTATGAACCTGCAAAATCTCTTTCTTAGCATCCATGTCGGGAACTGGGACCTCAATAGCAGAAGTCCTGTTCAAAAGAGCCGGATCCATAATATCAGGAGTGTTCGTAGCGAAAACTGAAATCACATTATCCTCTCCCTCAGAATCAAGGCCATCGAGCTCTGAAAGCAGCTGAGACATTGTACGCTCAACTTCTTCACCACCATGCCTTCTATCATCCAGCCTTTTCTTTGCAATAGCATCTATTTCATCAATAAACACGATAGCAGGCCTGTCACTCGCGCGAGCCTGCTCATACAGTCTCTTAACCTTTTTAGCACCTTCGCCGATAAACTTCTCCACCAGTTGAGGGCCGTTTATCATGAACATGTCAGCATCATACTCATTACTCAAGGCCTTTACCAAGTGAGTTTTTCCTGTACCCGGTCTTCCGATTAATAGTATTGATTTATCCATATCAAGCCCCCAGCTCTGAATCTTATCCAATTTCTCGGAGTTAAGTTGCGCTCCGACATTAGAGTTAAGGGATTTTATTACGTGATCTAGGCCTCCAACGTCTTGGAAGGTTGTTTTACTGGTTACAGGAGTGAATTCGCTGTCTCTAACTTTTTCAACCACGTCTGTTATTTTGAACGTGTTAGGATCTAGTGCGACTTCAGTTCCGGGTCTCAAGTCTTCAGGTTCATAGCCATGAGGCACTTCAACCCCGTATCGGCCTTTCATGTTTCCTGAGGCCTCTACCCATATTCTGCTGCCGTCAAACTCTGATACTATTACTCCTCTCAGGACAGGAGTCTTCAGGTTAGTGCCGTTTGGGTTCTTCTCCTTTGTCTGTTGTTGAAAATACTGTGGAAACTGTACTCTTTGTTTTTTACCATCTTTATTTTCTTTTTCTAAGTCTTTATTGTTCTGTTCAGACATTTGAAGCACCTCGGCTAAAAACTTCCTGAGTTTGTTGTACCATTTAACCCAGATCACTGTGTTACAAAAGGCCTTCTTATCTTTATAAATCAACTTGAATCAATGCGTTCAGGCCTTATAAGAGCTTATGGCTAATAGAGGAACATGGTAAATACTAAGATTGTGGCAACTATAGGCCCTGCTACATCTTCAAAACAGAAGCTAGCAGACCTAGTAGATGCAGGAGTAGATGTTGCAAGACTAAACTTCTCACACGTAGATCACGAAACTCATCTAAAAACCTATGAAACAGTTAGAGGAGTATCAGAAAAGACCGCAATAATGGCCGACACTAAAGGCCCTGAAATAAGGCTTGGGAAAGTAGAGGAAGGAACAGTGCTAGAAAAAGGAAGCAAAGTCGAAATACATTTCGGAGAAAAAACTTCTAACGATGAAAAAATATACATGAACTATGAAGGCCTCTTGAGTAATGTAGAGCCCGGAGACGAGATAAGAATTGATGACGGCCTGATCACGTTAGAAGTAGAAAAAACAGGCGATTTTATTGAAGCCACAGTAATTTATGGAGGAGAAATCTCGGACAGAAAGGCTGTAAACGTGCCTAACAGAGATGTGGGTCTTCAAGCACCGACAGAAAAAGATAGAAAAGACATAAGATTCGCAGCAAAACACGGATTCGACTTCATAGCATTATCATTCGTGAAACAAGCAAAAGATATTCACGCGACAAGAGAAATACTTGAGGAAGAGGGATCGAACGCCCATATAATCTCAAAGATTGAGCACGCCAAAGCTGTTGAAAACTTTGACGAGATACTAGAAGCCACAGACGCAGTCATGGTCGCTCGTGGAGATCTGGGAGTAGAGCTGCCGGCCGCAGAAGTACCAAGACTTCAAAAAGAAATCATAGAGAAATGTAATAGAGCGGGTAAACCTGTGATAACTGCTACACAGATGCTTGAATCAATGACAGAAAATCCTACAGCCACAAGAGCAGAGATATCAGACGTTGCAAACGCAGTAATGGACGGATCAGACGCAGTCATGCTTTCAGGAGAAACCGCCGTAGGAGAATACCCTGTAAAAACAGTAAATACCATGCGAGAAATATGTGAGGCCGTAGAAGAATCAATCAAAGACGAGGTCCACCACACAGTGAAAAACAGCGTGGAAAACAGGACCGAGGTAATATGCAAAAACGTATGGCAGGCCTCAAAAGACATGGAAACATCATACATTGTGGCCCACACTACTTCTGGATCAACGGCCAGAAACATCTCAAAATACAGGCCTAAAACACCGATCGTGGCTTTCACATATTCAGAAGAAGTTGAAAGACAGCTCAAACTGGTTTGGGGCGTAAAACCTTTCTACCAGGAATTCGCTGAAGACGTTGAAGAACTAGTCAAGTCATCTGCAGAAAGACTTGAGAAACTGGATCTAGCATCTGGAGACGACACTTTGATCCTCAGCGCAGGAATACCCACCTCAATGACAGGAACAACAAACATGATGCAGATCAGAACAGTCAATGAAATCCTTTAGAGTCCTTTAGAGGCCTTTAAACCCGGTTTAGGCCTCAAAAAACTTTTTCCCTTTTCTTCATTATTCATACGGTTCTTCTAACATCCACGACCCCCTGATTCTCGTCCTCAATATTTCTTTCCAGATAATACTTGAATACTCTGTTTGTTCTAAACTTGCTGTTATCAGGATCGAGAGTCATTTCAATCTCGGCTTCAGTCATTCCTTTTACAGCAGAATCTGCCAAACTATCTAGGCCTTTATGAGTTAAGTAGCCTGCAGTCAGGCCTAAATAAATAAACTCACTAGAGTACTCTAGCATATAATCCCCAGAATGGCGGTAAATTCTTATACATAACTCGATTTCCTGTAAAATAAGTTTTTTTACGAGCCCGCAGGGATTTGAACCCTGGACCTTTCGGTCCGAAGCCGAATGCTCTGTCCAGACTGAGCTACGGGCCCTGTATTTACCAGTTTACAACCTTTATCTTATAACCTTTCAAAACTTCCTCTCTGTGCTCCTCAATCTTTTTCTCTAGTCCCGGATAAATTTTAGAAACCCTTTCAGCCGTTCCTTTAACCTCGGGATCTACGGCACGAGCCTTAGTAGTCTCAACAAAATCATAATCTTCTCCAAGCTCCACCTCTATACCGGTTTCAAGAAGGTCTAAAAGTTCCTTTACCTCTTTATTCTCAGAACTTTCCAGCTTTTGAAGGAGAGTCCTATCGGTTGTGAACAAGTCTTTTTCTTTGATAATACCTGTTTCCAAGGCCTTTTTCAGCGCTTGTGCAAATAAGTGGTAAATCGCTACTTCTCTAGGGTTAGCCCACCAACTTTTATCCGCATAAATAAATTTTTCAGAGAACTCTCTAGCAACTTCTTTATTTTTGAATACAAACTTTCCTTCATCGACAGTTAGGCCTTCCAAAAAATGCGTTACCTCTAAATTTTCGTGAACTTTCAAGTCTCGGAGAGAGTAATCTAAACGATCAGCACACAGATCAGGTAAGTCTCTCTCCAAGAGACCAAAGTTCGACTCATCCAGTATATAATCAGTGTCTAAATCATAGCGATCAAGTATCTCAGGTATTTCAGAGCTGTAGACTATATCCTCCATAAACCGTTCATGATACTCGTGAGCATCATTTTCAAACACAAAATCCGC
>LKMX01000015.1 GCA_001564035.1 Nanohaloarchaea archaeon PL-Br10_U2g27 | reverse complement strand
TGTTCTGGATGATTCTTTTAATGTGTTCTTCGTGTTGTAGTATGTCGTCTAACCGTTGTTTCACGTCCTCAAGTCTTTTCTCTTCTTCATTAGTCAGGCCTATCAGCTTTTGCTCTCTGGCCTTTTTCTTCTCTTCGCTCTCTTCTATTACGTCTACGGCCTTTTCATCCTGCTTTCCTTCTTCTTCCATGGAATTTATCAATGCTGCGGCTTCAGCCCTGTTATCAGGGTGGTCTGGTCCTGTAGATGCGTTTTGAGGTGAGCCTCCTCTGTTTTGATTTTCTTTTCCAAATCCTGGAATCTTGTCAAGTAGTCCCATACCACCACTTTGTCCTCCGTTACTTAAATTATTGCTGCTGGAATCAAGGCTTTGAAGACTATTAGCTCTGTTTTCGCCATTTGAATTATCGGAAGATAGCGCCCAAACTACGATCGCTAGTAAACTGAGCAGTATTATGATAAAAATGGGTGCAGCCAGAACAGAAGTTGCAAAAGATCCTGTAAACGCATTGAAAACCAGTACTGAAGACAGGCCTATCAATATTACTAGGGCTGCGCGGTTAATCCCTGCCATGAATTTAGTTACTTTTCAGTATTAATTAATCCTTTTCGAACTTTCCGAGTCTTTCCAGTGTTTCGAGTATTCCCCATGCGTATATTACGGCTTCCCATGCTCTGATGAAGTCCTCTTCTTCTAGGAAGTGGTATGTGTCGCTGCGGTAGGCCTCAACGTTTTCCATCTGTTCTACTGAAGAATCTCGTTTCTGTATTCGATTCTCCAGTTTTTCCAGCCATTTTTCGGTTTCAGTTTTCAGCTTTCTCTGTGTTTCATTCATTTTTTGGCCTGCTTCAGTTTTTGAATTAACTGTTCTGTTTCCGGTTTCAGCTCTTCAAGTTCTTCTTCTGAGCCATAGAAACCGGTTTCGTAATCTGCCTGTTCTCTGCGTGTTTTCAGTTTCGAGAACGTTGAGGCCTCTTCTTCGCTTAGTATTTCTTTGTCTTTAACCAAGATGTTGTGGAGTAGGCTGTCTAGGCCTGAATGGGTTTTGGGAGCGTATTCAAAGGATAAGAGTATGGCGCGGGTGGCGTGGTAGGCTGCAAAATACAGTGTATTGTATTTTCTCCGGATAGAGGTCTGTTTCATGTGTTGGAGGTCGTTTAGTGCTTCTTCTGCTAGTTCCAGTTCTTTTTCAACTTCTGACATACTCTACTCCTTCTTTTTCCACTGTTTCCTTTAGGCTGTAGGGTTTGTGGCTTTCAACAATTAAAGGGGAAATAGATACTCCGGTTTCGGCGGTCAGTTCGAAGGCTTTGTCTTCTATTTCTTTTCTATGGCTTAAATTTTTGACCTCTATTATTACGTCCACATCCGAGTTGACTCCGTGCTCGTTTCTAGCGACTGAGCCGAACAGTATAACCCGATCTACTGTTTCTAGGTCTGATACTTCTTCTGCGTATCTTTCGAAGGCTTTTCGGTGAGAGTCCATGGGGAGAGTTTGGTTGTTCAAAGGTTTATACTTAATGATATGTCTCGATGAACTCTTCTTCCTTAAACGATTTTTCTCCGGGTAAAATGATGCAGTGAGGGGTCTTTCCAAATTCTTTTTTGGAGGCCTGTTCTAAGGTTGAGTGTGTGATTTCCATGTCTTCGTGGTTGGCTCTTTGAATCACTACGGTCTCTCGGTTTTCGACACCCATTTCCAATAGTTTTTTCGAGGCCTTTGACGCATCGTAGTCGATGTCAAGTAATACCAAGGTGTGTAGGCCTATGGAGTCGTTTTTCTCGATGTAGTCAGTGATTGACAGGGGTTTTCCCTCTTTTGGGAGTGTGACTGTTCTGCCGAATTTGTAGACGCTTAGGCCTGTTTCTGCGATGGAAAGGAATATTGATGGGGCATGCATTACTTGGACTTTTAATCCTTTTTTCTCTGCTCGATGTTTGATGTCGTAGTGTGTGGTGGCGGTTAAAGGGTCGCCTGACACAAGGAAGGCAATGTCTTTTTCTGCTGCTTCTTTTATGATGGTGTCTTCTTGTTCGACCCCTTTCCGATCCAGTTTCTGGATTTCTGTAACTGTTTTTTCTTCCAGCGAGTTGAGATCTATGTTTTCTGTGTTTGTGTAAAATTCTGCGTATGCTTTGTCGGCGTTTTCTAAGGCTTCAAGACCTTTCAAAGTTATTTCCTTGTTGTCTAGGCCTAGGCCTATTATGTAGAGCATACCGAGTGTTGATTAAAGAATTGTTTTTAACCTGTAGGTATGGATCAGGAAAAACTTGAAGAAAAAGTGAGGGAAGTATTCGAGAGAGAAGGATTCAGAATAAAAGACGGAAAAGCCGTAAAACCAGGGGTAGAACTGGAGCTAGGTATTTACTCATCCGAAGAATTTGATAGAAAAGATATTGACTTCTCCAAAGACAGGATTTTCGTTGACGAAGGCCTCGACCTAAAGAGAGATGATGTATATGTTTTTGAAGAGGAGAAAAATTTTGATTTACCTTCTTTCGAAATGATTGGCGCTGTGGCGGTAATAAATGATTTAGCAGGCAGGGACGAAGCCGAAGCTGTTGAAGGAATACTAGCCAATTCTAATGCAGAAACAGTTTTGTTAAAGACAGGCAGGCTTTCTGGAGAGTACAGAGTCGGTAGCTACAAACTGCTTCATGGAGAAAATACGGAGACTATCCACAAAGAGCATGGTAACAGGATAAAAGTCGATCCAACCAAGGCCTATTACAGCGAGCGGTTTTCAACGGAGAGGAAGAGAGTGGCGGATAACGTAGAACAAGGCGAAAACGTTTTAGTCATGTTTGCAGGAGTAGGGCCTTTCGCATTTCTCTGTGCAGAAAAAGCTGGGAAAGTAGTTGCTGTAGAGAAGAATCCGGAGGCCTGCAAATACTTGAAAGAGAACATTAAGTTGAATAAGATGCAGGAAATTGTTGAGGCCTTTTGCGGAGATGTAAGAGACGTGGTCCCGGATCTAGAGAGTTTTGACAGAGTGATAATGCCGCTACCGGAGAAAGCGGTCGATTTCCTGGATCTAGCTGTTGAAAGCTGTAAACCGGGAGGAATCATTCACTTGTATGGTTTTGCAGAGTCTTTTGATGACTTTGAAGAGATTTTGGATTCTGAAATGAAAGAAATCAGTACCGGTTATGAGATTGTAGATAAAGCTGTCTGCGGGGATAAAAGCCCTTCTGAAAGCAGGATGTGTCTTGACGTTCGAATAGAAAAATAAAGAAGAGTAATGAAAATAAGTGTTGTTGGACTGGAGAAATTAGTTGGCTTCGTCCCTCATTGCTTCTAGGCCCTTGAAAATGTTTCTAATATCATCTCTTGCTGAGTAGTCATCATCTAGGACCTGGCTCATCTGTTCGTCTAGATAGCTTTCGAAGTCTTCTCCGTCATAGCTTTCGTCAATTATGTCCTGCACTGTCATGGATCTTTCAGCACTGATCCTGTCCGTTCTCTCCTCCAAAACGTTTTCCAAATACTCTAATTCATCTACTGCCTTCTGTCCCTGTGCGTACTGCTGGGCTGCTTTTACACCTAAAGCAGAAACTACCTTTTGATGGCCTTCGCGGAGCATTCCTTCTGCATCGCTATGGTGCTTACCAGATCCCTCGAAAAGATCGCCGTGATCTTCCAAATACTCTGAGAGCATCTCATCCATCTCTCCGATCTCGGCGCTTGTAAGGTTTTCAAGAGCGTTAGTCAAATGACCGAGCTCCTCTGAAACCGTGTTTGCGTATTCTTCAGTTTCGGAGGCCTGAGAGCTGTAAGCTGTCCTAGCTTCCTCAAGCAACGTATTACCTACTGCCAGATGCTGCTCCTTTCTAGGCCTCTTCCCTGATAGCTCTCGGTCTATCTCAGATACCTCTCTTTCAAACTCTGCATAATCTGCAGTATCCTCTACATCCTTAATTGCTTCTGCACGTTCCTCTTCGTCTTCGGTTGTGAACCTGCTCCTGCTAGAGTCTAGTTGATCTTCGTTCCTAGACCTAAGATCCTCTAACTCCTTTTTCTTTTGATCTCTGGCTTCACGGAGCGACTCCATGTCCTCTTGAAGCTTTGAAAACATCTCCATTGCATCGTCTCCTTGCTCCGATACTTTAGCAAGATAGGTTGCAAGGCCTTCATCAGAAATATCGAAATCGTACCGGTCTTCAGGAATAACTATTTTATCTCCTCTAATAGTGTTTTCAAGCGTTGTTCCAAGCGCTTTAGAACCTCTTTCAGGATTGAAATCGTAAGGATGCGCTATATCTTCTGATGCCAGATCATGGGCTTTTTTCAAGTGTTCTGCTACTTTTTCAGCTTCCTCTGCAATTACTGTCTCGTTCGCCTGTATCTGGGCCTGTATATCTGCTTCCAACTCGGTCCTTTTGCTGTCGTAACGCGATACGTCTGAACTAAAACTTTCTGTCGCTTCAACCAGGTCTTCAGGCGTCAAGTCTTCAACAGCTTCGTCAGTAATTCCTTTAACCTGTTCTTCAGGCCTGAGATGGTCTTCTCCTACGCCTAAAACGTCAATAAATTTCTCTTTTAGGCCTCTACTTTCACTTTCGGGATCTTTTGTTCCGTTATCTAGATTTCCTTTATTTCCTTTATTGTCGTTAGAAATTGGCGCATCTCCAGCTTCATCATGTGTATCGTTAACAGGATCTTCGTTGCTGCTTTCTATTTCGGAACTTTCTATTTCGGAAGGCTCTGATATGTCCTCTATGCCATCGTTCGCGGTGCTCGCTGATGGTGTGTCTTTGGGAAGTTCATCGCTGTTATCGTCGTTGCCTCCGTCTGTCTGTAGAAGTTCTCCGAGTTCATCATTTGTGTTTCTCAAGTTTTCCAATGTGTCTACTGATGCTCCAGGCCCAGAAGGGCTGCGCTGATCTGACATTTTTATTCACCTTGATAAGAGAAATATCGCTTACTCCTATTTAGAATACTTACACTTTGTTTATAGCATTCTATGATATAAGAAAAGAGATATAAAGGTTTCTTTCGCCCATTGCTGTGTTCAGAACAGCCTGACGGTGGTATAAAATGAATGATGACGACATAGATCAATCAAATGCAATTGTAGGAGCACAACAGTTAGAAAACATTAGACAAAGTCTCGGTGATGCAGATGAGTGGGGTGAAACAATCGAACAACGGTTTAAAAACGCCAGAACGGTGGAAAGAGACTTCTTCGACCTGCTAGGCACATACAGCAGGGGTGTGGAAGCAACAGAACAAGCAGTAAGCAACGTAGAAGGCCTTCCGGAAAACTTGGAGGCTAAAGTAGAATCTATCAGCGGTAAAAGAGACAGAATCCTATTTGGAAGAGATGAAGAAAGTGAGGGGTACTTCGACCCAGAAACAAGCACATGGAACAAAGGCCTAGTAGTACAGGAAGTAGTGGAATGGGGTCCCGAAGGATCTGAAAAAGCAATGTACGGCATTGAGAGGCTGGACGGAGAACTAGATGAATTCCTAAACGAGTTCTCAGAGCTAGAAGGAGTATCGTACCGGCCCGAACAGATCAGGGAAGACGCAGAAAAAATCAGCGCTGACCAAATCAAATATGTGGCTGTAGAAGACACAGACGACAGCGGAATCTCTAAAAGAGCCCTACTAGGAGGTGCAGGCGCAGTAATCGCAGGCCTATGGGCAAGAGGAGCATATCTAGAAGGAAGGCCTGACGTCTGGACTGAAGACGGATTACAGGCAACAGAGTACTCTCTAATCGATAGAGAACCGGATAGGATACAGGATTACGTCTCAGAGATGCAAGGCGAAGATTCCTACGAATCAGCATTTGCTGAGGTCCAAACAGAAGTCGATCTAGAGGATGCCGAAATGGGTTTCTCTCCGCAGAACAACCGCATAGATTTCGATTCAAACCTCGATAGCACAACAGATATCTCGGTGTTGATGGAGGACAGGTTCTACGAAGGTGCTAGAACTATCTATGATAATATAGATTAAAATGACTATTATCAACTATAAAGGAGTATAAAAGGAAATTGAGGGTTATAATTAGTGTGTGATTCAAATGGCGGATAGAGAAGATCTAAAAAAAGAAGGAAGAGATTTAGCGAACAGAACAAAAGAACAGGCTCAAAAAACCGGCAAGGAAGTCAAAGAAGGCGTGGGCAGAAGGCCTTTCCTCACAGCATTGGCTACAGGATCAGGCCTGGCTCTTCTAGGTGATGCGGCGTTAAACGAGGGTAGAGGCCGCAGAGCTGCCGCTGGAACAGTCTCCAGAGAATACGATCGATGGAGAGACGGAGAATCAGGTATTACGGCAGAAATGATCAGTGACTTTAATGGAGATGCTGACAACGTCTTAGCAGAAGTGGAGGATGACCTGAATCAAGAGATAGATGACGCCTTGGACACAGAGCTTGGTGAGCTTCCAAGACAGCCTGCTACTGGAGACACTTTTGTAGATGATAAATACTTGCTTATAGGCTTGGAGCAGTTGGAGATGGATGCTGGAGAGTCAATGGCTACTCGTACGTTTGCCAGCCAAGATATGAACTGGTCTCTTCTTTCTGAAGAAGGATATGAAAGCACAACAATTCAGGGAGACGGGCCTTTCTATCTAGCTATCAGTAGTTCGGATAATGAGCTTGATTTCTCCGAACTCAACGCTCTCGCTAACTCGTACGCAGAGGCCGAAGACGTTACAGAAATTAATGACAGAGAAGTCAACGAGCTTGTTAACAGAGGTTCCAACTACAGAGACCACGTCCGCCAACACCAGAACCCTGATGAACTAGCAGGATACTCTCAACTTGTCAGCAACCTCGAAGAATTGAAGGTCGTGAGAGACCAAGCAAGCGATGTAGGAGGAATGTTCAGAGGTAACCAAGGATTCTTCCAACACATTATCGAAACAACCCCGTACGATGACGGAGAATCAATAGGGCCTTACGCAAACGAAACAGTCGAAATAAACGACGAAGCCGAAGAAAACACTAACGCCACCTATGAAAACTTAGACGACCTAAACGAGGCCTTAGAACAGGAGTACGACTGTGATGAAACAATCTCTGACGACGATCTTCCGCCAAGCTTCACGGACGACGAACTAAGCTACGAAATAACTAACGAAGGATCATTCGTCGAAATGTACCTTGGAGAAGACAACGTAGCGCAGACAAGCACAGGCTGCTAAAGCATCGTTCCAAGCTAAACCAATTTTCTCTTACTCTCTTATTTTATTCTTTTTATTATTCTCTCTGACAATATCTGCATACTCATTCTGCATACTCATACGCTTTCCCAACTGAAATAAAGCGATCAACAAATTCTCTCAACAAATTCTCTCAGGCCTAAATGCACAAAGATCTGGAAAAAGATCCATGCGGTTCAAAGTATATTTAAAATTAGCATGTTGATTACTCTCCTGTAGTGAAAAATATGCGGAGGGTGTAGAGTACCAGATGATAAGGCCTAAAAGAATAAGAGAAATGCTCGAACAAGTAAAAAACAACGACTTAGGAGTTCAAGACTATGATTTTCTAGATGAAGTAACTCATCCGGCTCCGAAGCAAAAAGGCAATAACGGCCTCAGCAGTATAGGGGCATGGCTCGCAGTATACGAAGAAGACGGAGAACTCACAGTTGATCAGGAACTCGTCCAGGCCTTGGATGAAAAACAGGCAGAACTTGAAGGAGTCGGAGAAAGAAACCGTTTCCGAAACATCGTGATGGACTCGGAAAACAGGCCTGGAGGCAAAAAATCTCTTCTAGACCAAGGAATGGACGGTCACGAATTTCTACAGAACATGGTTGAAGAGTTTGAAAAAGAAACCTCTGGAATAGAAATGGGATATAGGGAAGAAACAGAGCAAAAAAAGAGAAAAGAGAGATCGATCCAAGATTCCGAAAACCAATACTTAATAAGAGCAGACACTTCTGTAGGCCTCGACCTATTAACAAGAGCAGACGGAGGAAAGAACCAGGGAGTAGAGCCCAACTATCAAGAAGAACAAAAAAATGAATACGGTAGCGATCCGTCAACTCAGGCCTCAAAAAATAATATTAATTCATCTCAAAACCGTGAAGAAACTGAAGGAGGTGAAAATGAAATGGGACTACTTGAAGACATGAGTGGAGATGCCCAAGAATACATGGAAGAAGGAATGGGCGTGTTTGAAGCCTATGAACATGTTATCGATGATTACAGAGAAGCTCTTAATGAATCAGACATGAGGTTCTCATCAGTCGAAACAGCACTAAGAGAAGAACTCGCAGAGATTCACGAAACGGGCGCAGATCTAGAAAGAGTGATTGGCAGATTAGAAGGAAAAATAGAGTCGGGAAGAAAAGAAAGAGAAGACACAATGGACAGCATCAGAGCAGCATACGATAACATAACTGACAGATAAGACTTCTAAGCCAAACTTATTTCTCTTTTTTCTTAAAAAACTGGCGCGCAGAAAACATAATACATATAAAACTACTACTTTATTGTGACAACATGGGTTTGGTTGAGCAAATCGGAGATGATTTTGAACATTACTCTGATGAAGCTATTGAAATACTGCAGAAAATTGAAGACGAGCGAGAAGCGACTTTCGAAACATTAGATATGGCTCAAGAAACCTTCGATGAAGCCGCAATAACGCAGATGATAGAGCTTTACTCTGAAGAAGGAATACCTTACCAAACAGCAGTTGAGTTAGAAGAACTGACAGACGACTTAAGAACTGCCGCAGGCAAACCAAGAATTTTCGAAAACCTGCCTGACTACAAGAGGCCTTCAAATAGATACGAAACTGGCGAAATTAGGCCAGAAGGATATTTACAGAAAATTGGATCAAAACTAGATGACTGGCTATAAACAGAGTGTTTTTTAAATGACACAAAAAGATGAAATAGAGAAAAACAGGAGAACAGCTTGGAAGGCCTTAGGTCTGGCAGGTTTAACTGCGGCAGGAGGCTCAACAATTGGCACTCTAGCATGGTTAGATGCAAGGAATAATCCTAGGCCTGAGACAGAAGACCGGGAAGACGATGATATTGTTTATGAAGAAGAACCTGACTTAACAGGGCTTTACAGATGGGAGGATGTCGAAGGATGCCTGGACTATAGTGAGATGAGTGCGGACCGCGGAGAGCTTGAAGCCTTTGCGTCAGATTACGATAACTTAGGAATTCTCCTAGAGCCCAAACAGTCTGACAGATATCACGGAACTTTTTATCAAGTAAGTGAGGCCTCAGGAGAACTGGTTAAAGAGGAAAAGCTGCCATACGGTAAAGACAATATAGTACTGGAGGAAGGGTGTTTAGAAGACTTATGAAAAAACCAGTGATACTACTCATATTAACAGTATTAATCGCGTTTCCAGCATCTGCAGGCCTATACGGAGTTGATGATGTAGATTTTGAAGAAGATCTGCCTTCAGAACATAAGGAGGGGGAAGAACTAGAAGTTTATGGTTTTGCGGAGGGCCATCGTCTTGATGAACTCAGAATATATCAGGAAACATCTGGGTCAGATAAAATACTTGAGGATAAGCACTGTGGAGCTGCCAACTCTTGTGCCACAGAATTCGAAGACTCATTTGAAGAAGGCGAGAAAACGTTTTACATATGGGCCAGAGCGAAGAGCAGTTCAGGCTCGACAGTAACGGACAGCTCCGAAAGACAGACAGTTAATATCAAAGAGGATGAAGCTAAGGTTGACAAAGTTGAGATTAAGCCAGATTCGGATAAAACAGTAGACGTAGGAGAGTGGCAGGAAATCAATGGAACTGCTGAAGGCGAAAATCTCGACGAAATAGAGATAAGAATAAAAGATGACGATGAATGGGAGACCGACCATGAAGAGAGCTGTAGTGGTACAGAATGCAATATCAGCAAAGAGTTCAGAAGAACCGCGGAAACCTCAGAAAAATTCAAGATAAAGGCCTCTGCAGGAGACGATGAGAAGAAATCTGATGAAGTAGAAATAACTTGGGAGGAAAAAGACGCGGAACTGGATGTCAATGTTGAGGATCAAGACGGCGATGCGTTAAGAGATGCAAAAGTCACTGCTCTAAAATTCAAACAAGGCTACACGGAAAAATCAGTCCGTAGAAATGAGTATTCCGAATCCTCGGAATCCAGCAGAATAGGGGACAGAGAAATAGGATTCTCTCTTGAAGACAGGGAACTCAAGGCCTACGCAAAATACTTTTCAGGATACGAAGACGTAGAGTGGAGCAACTTGGCTTTAGAGTCCTCAGATAACAATGAATCAATTTACAGGTACGAACTTGACACAGATAGTGGGGATAGGGGTGACCACACGAAACACGTTGCAGAACAGGAAGCAACTGTATCCTCCGAAACAGAAAACATAACTGTCAGGCTCGTCGTAGATGGAGAAGAGTTAGACGCATTCACAGCAGAAATAAACAGGTCGGAGGATCAAGAATTCGCCCAAGTACGTGAAAGAGGCAGAACACATACTGAAGGAACAGACACAACAATTTCAACAAAATCAGATCTCGAATCATACACAGAACATACTGACAGCAGCGGAAAGGCCTCATTCCAACTGCCAGAAGGCAGATACAGAATGAAAGCGCAGAAAGCCGGGTATTCTGCTGAACACCGAACAATCGGCTTAGACTCTGGAGATCAGAGAGGTATAACTCTCAGTTTGAATAAAAGAGAAGAAGATGAGGAAGATGAGGAAGAAGAGGATGAGGATGATGATTCAGATCCGGAAAGAGGAGACGTAACTCTGGAGCGTGTATCAATGGATTCCTCAGTCTGTAAAGGAGATGAAACCACTGTGCATATAGAGTTCAAAAACCAAGGTGATAAAGAGAGAGCCTTCAGACTCGCAGGAGAAGGCCTAGGATCAACCTTTGATAGAGCATACGTTCTTGAAGGAAAAGAGACAAAAAATGTTAACTACACGTTCTCAGACGTTCAAGGATCAGGAAACGAACGAGTCAAGTTCAATACAGGCTATGATTCTAGAGAAAGAACAGTCCAAGTCAGGGACTGTCCAAGCAAAAAAGAGGACGGAGACGTCAAATTCAGAATGAGGCCTTCAGAAGTCCGGGCAGGACAATCGGTACAGGTGAGCGGATACGTAGATACTCAGACACGCAAACAAGTAGATATCAAGTTAGACGGCGAAAGAAGGACCTCGACACATACAGAGCCTGACGGATTCTTCAGAGCCAACATCAGATCAGAAACTGTAGGCCAAAGAATAGTAGAAGTAAAAAGCGGGGAAAAAAGCACTGAAGCAAATCTCAGAGTTCTCCCAACCGTATCAGTAAACAGCATCACAGCCCCAGACAAGGCCTTTGAAGGAGAACGCATAGAAATATGTGGACAGGTGGAATCACAAACCACACCTCTAGTAGTTCTAAAAGAAGACGGCCAGATAGTCGAGTCCAAGAATGCTGACGGTAACGTATGCTTCGAACGCAGACCAAGCAAAGGCCATAAAGACTATGAAATCCAGGTCTTCAACCAAGGAGCCACAGCTTCAAGAGAAAAAAGAATCAGAGTATTCGAAAGCGGCGAAGAAGTACGCAGCTTCCCGGATAGGATCACAACAGTTCCTTCAGGGTCGGGGGTTGTAAAAATAGAGCTCTACAACACACATGATGAATTCAAGCGTTATGAGCTCGAATTAGAGGGACTGCCTAGAGACTGGGTTTCAATGTCTGGAAGAGGAGCATCCTTAGACACAGGCCAACGAAAAACCAAACACATCTACATTACGCCAAAAGAAGAAGGCCTTTTCGAAACCACGTTAAACGTCAGATCTGAAGGAGAAGTTATCTATACTCAAGAAATAGATGTGCGCTCAGGCGGAACATATGAGAGAGAATCTCTATGGGTAAGGCTCAGAAGGTGGTGGAGATACCGATAAAAAACAGGCCTCCTTTTTTACTTACGAAAAGTGGTTAAATACTCCGATCTCTATTTAAAATTTAAGATCTGTAATTATTGTTAGGTGGCACCGTAATAAATGGGATGTGGTAAAACAGTACTTGTAACTCTAACAATGATTTTATTTGCTGGCTTGGCGGCTTCAAGCCCGGCAGAACTAACAATTTTCCCCGAAGAATCTAGTACAGAAGTAAACTCATTTACCTCCTACGAGGTAGAAGTAGAAAACACAGGACCTGTAGACGACGTTTACAAGTTAACTCACTCTCACCCTGGCGAGATATCTATTGCGCCCTCGAAAGTAGAAGTACCGGCAGGAGAATCAAAAACAGCTAATATATGGTTTAACCCGAAGACAAACAGGAGAGCCGGCACCTACAATTTTAACATAGACGCAACTTCTAGAGCAGATGGACGAGAATACTCAGCGTCCGCAAGAGTAAACGTAATCACAGATCATGCAGTATCCATAGGAGAACTCGAACCTCAAACAGTGTGCAGAGGCGAAGAGGCAAGATACCAAGTCGAAATAAACAATGATGGAATCCAAAGCGAACAGTTCGCACTAGAAACAGAGTTCGGAGAGCTCGCAACAGAAAGAGTGTCGCTAGGCCCTGGAGAATCAACAACAGTAATACTAACAGCATCTTCTGATGAAGAAATCTCAGAAACATTTGAACTAAAGGCAGCGTCCACAACAAGCTATGCTCAAGACACACAGACAACCGAGTTCGCCGCAGAAACTTGCTATCAATCACAGCTATCTATGACGCCTGAATCCCAAGAAGCCAAGGCCTTCAACCCCTCAACATTTGAAGTAACAGTTCAAAACCAAGGAACAAGAGCCGATGAGTTCGCATTATCGGCATCAGAAGGCGAACTAGAGGACACATCTCTAGAAATAGATTCAGGACAGTCCAAAGCCACAACTCTAGAAGTTACACCAACAGAGCTAGGCACTAAAGAAGTAACGGTCAACGCAGAAGGCCTATCAACAGCATCAGATACTGCTAGACTTGAAGTAGAAAACCCAATGAGCTCAGAAATAGGGGTCACAGGCCCTGAAGCAGTCTGCGAAGAAGGAGAAGAAACCTTTGAAGTCCTAGTGGAGAACACTGGAGAAGCCGACGAAGTATTTGAATTAGAAACCACTGAAGGTGAGTTTGAGGAATCAGAGGTACAGGTAGCAGAAGGCGAATCAGAAACAGTAGAGATGATCGTCGACGGAAGACAAATGGATAGAGGAACACACCAGATAGACATAACTTCCACTGCATCAACATTTGGAGAACCAGAGACAACAGAAACTATAGAAACCACTGTAGAAAACTGTTGGGACTTAGAACTAGATGTTGTCCCGGAAATCGCATCTGCGGGAGAAAACCGTTCGACAATATACGAAATAAAGCTTAACAACACAGGAACAAGAGAAAACACATACGAACTAGACTATGAAGGCCCTGAATGGGTAGAAATAGGCCCAAGCTCAGTTACAGTAGCGCCCGGAGAAACAGGAACGAGCTACATGTACGCAGGAGTACCATTCCAGAAAAGAGGAGAAGTAAAAATCACGGCAAAAGCAGAAGGAACAGAAGTATCAAGATCCAAAACAGTCACACTAGTAATAGACAGGGACATTGAAGACGCAATCCTCAGCCCAGAAGGAGACAGAATAACAGGAAGATTCACGGACTCAGCAACCCAGATCCACACCAACATCCTAGAAGCCACAAACCTACAAAGAGGAATAGCAGCAATAATAGCAGGCCTACTACTCACA
>LKMX01000014.1 GCA_001564035.1 Nanohaloarchaea archaeon PL-Br10_U2g27 | reverse complement strand
TTCTGGTTCTTCTACTTCTTTTCCGTCGTCTGTTACGTAGTTTCCGTCTTCGTCTTCTTTTACGGTGTCTCCTGAGTCAGGGTCTACTCTGAAGAATGGGTTTGATGTGTAGACTCGCATTACCATTCCTTTGACGGTGAAAGTGTTGTTTTCGCCTGTTACTTCACTTACCGGTACTTCGGTCGCGGTCTGAAGTTCTACGCCTTCAAACTCTTTGTCAGACATTTTGACTTGGACGTCGTCGCCCAGTCTGAGTTCTGCTTTCCCTCTATTGTCTTCGACGCTGTAAGCTCCGGAAATTTCTATTACGTCACCGGTCTCAACGCTTTCAGCGATCTCGGTTTGTTCATCCCAAAGTGTTACTCGGATGCTGCCGGAGTTGTCGCCAAGGACAAGGTTTTGAACCTGGCCTTCTCCGTCTTCCCGCTGGAAAGTGTTTTTGTCCGAAATATCGAGTATTTTGCCGGTTACCTGTACTTTCCTCATTTCAGGAACTATATTATTTATTTCAAGTGCTTTCGATCTTTCCTCGGATAAGTCGATTCCGTGCTCTTTTGCGACTAGATGGACTGCGCCTTCTTCGCTTACTAGGCCTTCAAACTCTTCCATCTTCTCCTCTACTTTTTCCTTGATATCTTCTTCTTCAAGATCTGATTCCTCAACAACTTTTTCGATTAAGGCCTCTGCGCTCATATGTTTAGATGCAAGTTAAAAGCTTAAATCAGTGTATGAGAACTTGGGTTGGGACAAGTTTTCCAAGTGAAAAAGAGGGGTTAATATGTTATTTTAGGGCTTCTCGAATGTCTTCAGGCTTGAGAGTCTTTCTTCCGTTTTCTTTTGTTATTGCAAGCGCTTCTTCGGCTACGTCGCCTGCGAAAGTCTCCAGTATATGCCCTAGTTCTTCTGCTGCATCGTCTGATACTCTTTTGTTTGTCTGTGTTTTCAGTAGTGACTTCATCTTTGCGTTAGAGAACTCCATCTTTTTTCTTCACCTTTCATTGTAAAACTTGGAGCTCACAATTTTTAAACCGGGAGGGTTGTCCGGTAACGTTAAGAGGCCTGAAAACAAATATATACATGAAAAGGGGTGACTATCGGGGCTTTGAGCAGTTCAGAAAGTCTTTTTCTAAACGTAAAGCCAGTAAAGATACTTGTTTCGCTGAACGATCCGTCTACAAAAAGTTATGCCTCAGCGATCTCCAAAAAGGTGGACTGCACTTACTCTCACGCGGTCAGAATACTTCAGAGAATGGAGGATGAAGGCCGGGTAATCTCGGAGAAGAAGGGTAGGCGGAAAGAGATACAGTTAACGGAGAAGGGTGAGAAGATAGCAAAACCTCTTGGAGAAGCTCTTCACCAAATGAATTTCTAGATCTGGCGCCTGATTTAAAAACTTGTCAGGCCTCATAATAATACATGTTAGACAGTATTCAAGGCCTACTAACAGTTTTGTTTGGGTTTTATGACAGTGTTTTTCAGCCTTTGCTGGTTGCTAGTCCATATTATGCGCTTGGTTTTTTCTCTGTTGCGCTTGCAGGTATTTTCTCCTTGATTTACTGGAGATTATTGGATATTGAGAAGCAGAAAGAGCTTAAATCAAAGCTTAAGGAGCAGCAAGAAAAGATGAAAGAGGCTCGTGAAGAAGATGATACGGAGAAAGTATCTGAGCACATGACAAAGTCGCTGGAGCTTAACCAGAGATTCATGATGCTGAACATTAAGCCTATGATCGCAACAATGGTTTTTGTCGCACTTTTCTTCCCATGGCTCAGCACAACTTTTGCGCCGAACGTACAGCTAGATGATACGAACTCTATATATGAAGGGGAGTTTGAGTATGCGGGTCAAACTGTTCCAATAGAAGTTGAAAATGGCGAAGATCCTGTCCTTATAGTAGAGGATCAAGAAATTGAAGAAGGCGAGAGATTTGACGCATTCGGGTTCACATGGGAGTTCGCAAACTTCGGGGACGACGGAGGATGGTTCCATGACGGATACACAGCAAGAATAGCAGGAGTGTTCGTTCCACTACCATTCACCTTGCCATACATCGGAAGTGCTTTGAACTGGCTAGGATTCTACATTATAATGGCTATGCCGATGACGTACGCATTCAGAAAAACGCTGGGCATAGCCTAAAAAAAGCTTGCCGCAAAAAACCTGAATATGATAATTGAGGCCTTAAAATATCCTTTCAAAGGAGAAAGAGCAGCTAACAATATAATCATAGGAACGCTCCTAATTTTCGCCTCAATATTCGTACTGCCAATCTTCATCCTTGTAGGCTACTTTGCCAGAACGGTAAACAACTCAGTCAACGGAAAGCCTGCGCCAGAGTTTAAAGACTACAAAGGTTTATTTGTCGACGGCATTAAACTTACAGCAGTCTTCATAACTTACTTTGCAGTTCTTATCGCATTAATGTTGCCGATAGTAGTCTTAGGGAATGTCAGCGATCTTTTAGGCCTCGCAGCCTTCTGGCTATATGTGCCAGTGTTCTTCTTGTTTTACGTAGGTCATCCAGCGCTCCTATACTTCTACGGCAGAAAACTCGACTTCAGAGACGCGTTCAAAGTTAAAGAGATAGTAAGAAAAGTAGTGAGCTGGAGATACGGTAAAATACTTCTCTTCCTCATAGGAGTTAATATCGCCTTCACTATTTTGCAAATATCCTTGGCGTTCACAATTCTAGGCCTACTGCTCATACCGACAACACTGTTTGTCGAGCTACTGGTCTACACAAAACTTATCTCAGGCCTTGACTAACCTCTGGTTTCGGTGTTAAAAGATTGCAGTAACAGATAGCAAGTATGAGAGAAGAAACCTGGTACACTCGTGAAGAAGCTGACACAGACCCTGAATTCGGAACCATTCCTGAGAAAAGGCCTGTAGAAAAACTTCTGGACCAGGGATTCATTGTTTTAGACAAGCCTTTCGGGCCCACAAGCAACCAAGTCAGCTACTGGGTAAAAGAAGAGCTAGACCTGAAGAAATCAGGCCACTTCGGAACACTAGACCCTAACGCGACAGGAATACTGCCCGTAGGCCTAAACCGGGGAACGCGGATAAATCCGGCTCTAGCCAAAAGCAGGAAAGAATACGTGTTCGAAGCCGAGCTAAGAGAAGAGAAAAGTTTTGAAGAAGTAGAAAAGGCCTTGAAAAGCTTTGAAGGAGTCAATAAGCAAGTTCCTCCCGAAAAATCGGCTGTTAAAAAAAGGGAAAGAAAGAGAGAAGTATACGAAATCGAACTGATTGAGGTAGAAGGAAAAAAGGTTTTGGCACGTGTTAAATGTGAATCAGGGTTTTACGTAAGGGTTTTAATCGAACAGTTAGGTGAAAAGCTGGGTGTTTCAGCGGAAATGGAAGAGCTTAGACGCACTATGCAGGGAGGCCTGAAAGAAGAGGATATGCACACTTTACAGGATGTCGTAGATGCATACCATTTCTACAGGGATGGTGATGAAGAAGCTATTAGGGGAGTGGTTTACCCGATTGAAAAAGCAGTAGCAGAAGTCAGAAAAATCGTGGTAAAAGACTCTGCAGTAAATGCTGTGGCCAACGGCGCAGATCTAGGAACACAAGGGATTTCAAAACTCCAGGACAACATCTCTAAAGAAGAAACCGTAGCAGTAATGACCTTGAAAGGAGAACTAGTAGCCTTGGGCCAAGCATTAATGACCTCCGAACAGATGTACGATGAAGAAGGCACGGCAGTCAAGACTCAGAACGTATACATGGAACAAGGCCTATACCCAAAAAGGTGGAAACAGTGATAGAAAAATACCTTAATGTTCTAGATCTAAAAGATGTGAAGAGAACAGGTTGGAAGATCTACAACGTGGAAGATCCTGAAGAAGTCGCTTCACACTCCTGGAGCGTCGCCACACTGGTTATGGTTCATATGCCGGACAATCTAAACGAGTTAAAGGCGTTGAAAATGGCATTAATTCACGATATAGGAGAGTCAGAGATAGGAGATTATCCTTACAGAGCTGATGCAGGCCACGAATCAAAAGATAAACAGGAAGACGAGCTAAAAGCTGTGAAAGAGATATCAAGAGCTCTGGATCAAGAAGAAATCCTGGATCTATACAGAGAGTACGCGGGCAGATCCACTGATGAAGCCAAATTCGTTAAAGACATGGACTTGATAGACATGGTGCTCCAAGCCTTGAAATACGAGGAACAGAACCGATATAAAGGCAATGAAAACACTGACTATGAAGGCCTGAACGAGTTCTTTGAAACTAGCAGGCCTAGATTCAATACTGAAAAAGGCCGTGAAATGTTTAAAGAAATAGAGAGCAAGTACCGTTCTGTTAAAAATAACCGGTAATTCTCAGAAATCTCCTGCAGGGAAACTGTCTGCGAAAGGATCTTCTTCTTCAGTCTCCTGCTTTGAATCGCCTCTCACCCATGCATAAACCAATACAATTATCGTTTTCAGATACACATACGTCATGAAAGGCTCGAACAGTCTGATAATAAACTGCTGATTAAGAGCGAGGCCTAAACCCACAAGCAACGCAATACTGCCTGAGAAAGCGCCTACAGCTACAGGCAAAGTATCTAAACGCGACGGGAACTCCAGCACGTTTCTCTCAAACAAGGTCTCAATATAGATCATTAAAGCTGCAGAAATAAATATCAGGCCTAAAACAGTCTCAGGCCCTGCCGTAATCCCTTCCTGAGAAGCATCGAGCAACAGAACCAAGAAAATCAGGATAAAAGTCCAGTAAACAATCCTTCGGATCGCAGTCACAGTCCTAACAGTCCCGGGCTCAAGAAAAGACGGTATCCTCATACAAAAAACATTATTGCTCCAACCGTTTAAATCAATAAAAAAACACGCTCTTCATCGCCGATGCTGGCGGGTGAAAGGCCTCGATAAATAAGAGGGGCTAGAAAAAATTCACGAAACAAGCCCTTGATTCCAGTCATAATTTAAAGGTTCCAAAATTGACTATTCTCAGAGAGATCGTTCAGCGCCATTCTTTGAATGGCTCCTGATGATCAAACTTTCAGAAGTTTGTGCCGGAGGTGCGAAACTCTAAAGAGTTTCTGTGCCCCGGTCAAATCCAAAGGATTTGCCGGAGTGACTGAGTGGCTAAAGGTGCCGGTCTTGAAAACCGGTGACCCTTACGGGTCTCCTGGGTTCAAATCCCAGCTCCGGCGTTTTATACCTAGTTTATAGTGTTCAGTCTTTGAGTTCTGCGACGTCTCCGAGTGTTGCTTTTCGGGTATCGCCTTTTTTCCCGGTGTCGTAGTCTGATACTTCGGGGTTGACGTATAGATCGATGTTTAGTTCTTTCGATAGTTTTGAAGCGAGAGATCTGTCAGGCTTCAGTTCTTCTCGTTCAATCTTCTTGATAAGAGAGTTTTTCTCGTTTAGACTGTCTGCGAGCTCGGCGATACTGAGCTTCCGGCTTTCTCTTGCCTTTTTGATTTTTTTACCGTAGTCAGAGGCCAGTACTTGGTCTGATCGCTTGAATGTTTTGGTTCTCTTTTTCTTCTTTTTCTTTACCTCTTTTTTCTCAACGACACTTCCCATATCGGTGCAGTCGCTGCATACTTTGAGCACGGCGCCTTCTACATTGGTTTTTTGGACTTTATCAGAATCTTCTCCACACAGTTGACAAGTAGGCATTAATTTTTCACATTCCGTATTTTTCGTAAAAAGTTTCTCTACTCAACAAGTAGGCCTAGAAATTAAAAAGTGTTTCCACGCTGTCAAAAAAATTCAAGCAGACATTTTGCCGTATTTGATTATTTCTTTGCACCATATGGGTTAAAAACAGTTTGTTGGTGGCTCTGTGATTGTTTTTCCGGCTTTAACACCCGTACCTATAAAAAAGAGGCCAGACAATAGCTTACTAGGTGAATCACACATGGCAGACGTACTTAAGAAATCAGGCGTTCGTGACGAAGCAGATGACGTAAACGTTGGAAGCGACTTCTACGAAGCTCTAGACGACAGAGTAAAAGAACTCGTAAACAGAGCAGTAGAAAGAGCTAAGAACAACGGACGCAAGACAGTCAAAGCAAGAGACGTATAAAAAACAATTTTTTGACAAGGGGAGGGAGAGACCAGGCAAAAAAAGTTGCAGGTCTCAACCCTTGTTAATCTTTATTCTAACAATAGAAACTCGCAGAAAATACTCTAAAAACCGGGTTTAATTATAAAAATCGCCGTCCAAAACAGTTAGACAGGTGAATTAACTAATGGCAGACGTACTTAAGAAATCAGGCGTTCGTGACGAAGCAGATGACGTAAACGTTGGCTCAAAGTTCTATGAAAAGCTAGATGACCGAGTAAAGCAGATCATCAACAGAGCTGTAGAAAGAGCTAAGAACAACGGACGCAAGACAGTCAAAGCAAGAGACGTATAAACAGAGCAAAAAAAGGCCTAAACAGGCCTCAAAACGCTCTTTTTTATTAAAATTTTTTCAATGTTTCAAAGCTCTTCCTTTCTCCGCTCCTGCTCCTTTAACTCGGCCTCGACTTTCTCCAGTGCTTCCCGCAGATGCTCCACGGCCTCAAGACTTTCGATCGGCAACCTTCCTAGTTCGCCGTCGTTAACAGTGACAAAGAACTTGTTATTCTTCTCAACAATCTCATAGTTCAAAACTTGATAAGGCCCGTCAGAAAAACTGTAAATAGATTCCATAAAACTCTAACCGGTTACAAATCATTTAACTTTTCCGGGACAAAACACTCAGTTCATCCTTAACATCCTCAACAACCTTCTCACATACGGACTCCTCCAAGCTTTCACAGATAACTCTAATCTTTTGAGAACTGCCTGAAGGCCTGACCAAGACTTCAGCACCGTTTCTCTCAAATTTAACTCCGTCAAGATCTGAAATCACTTTTTCCTCATCCAAATCAGATGCGTAAACATCCACTAAGTCATGCCTATTTTCAGCTTCCACTACAGCCCTCTTCACAAAGTAGTCAGGAATCTTCTCAAGCCGCTCATCCAGATCAAGGCCTGATAAAATCAAGGCTGCCAACATTCCGGAATTATAAGCCACGAACTCTGTGAAAGAGTAATGGCCGTTAGGCTCTCCAGCAAACTCTGCACCGGGCTCTAAGGCCTTGCTCATTACAAAAGGGTCTCCAACGCGTGTATAATTCACTTCGGCAAAACTTTCTAATGCCTTGCTCGTGTCTATCGATGCAACTACTTTTCCGCTTACAAGCTGGGCTAAAATGCAGAATACTTCGTCACCTGTCAAAAAACGACCTTTATAATATACAGTAACTCTATCTGCATCTAGATCATTCGCAATACCTAGATCAGCGCCGGAATTATCAACTGCTTCTGCTAAATCGGCTAAATTCTCCGTTTTAGGATTCGGAGGATCGATGTAGGGATAATCCTCTTCTGAAATATTAACGACTTCAAGGCCTAAATCCTCCATAATCTTGGGCAGAATATTTGCAGTGCCGCCCATTGGCTGAACCACAACTTTTTTCTCAAAATCATTCGCTAAATCCGATGCAAAACCCTTCAGTTCTTCTTTGTAATCTTTAAGCAAACTCCTTTCTTCTATAGAGCCTTCTCCAGATCTAAATTCGCTGTTTCTGAAAATGTCCTGAACCTTGTAGAGATCTTTGTTAACAAAGCCGTTTCCCTCAGGATACATAAATTTGAAACCATTAAAATCCAGAGGCATGTGAGAAGAGGTTACTTCTACTGAAACACAGCCTTCTCTACGTCCGCACCAAGCAGCATAGTCTGTCGGACCCTCCCCAACATCTAAAACCTCTACGCCTACTGATTTCAGGCCTTTAATCAACTCTTCTTTCAGTTTATGAGAGCTCGACTTATTGTCTCTGCAGACCGCTACTCTGCGCTGGTTTTTAGCTGCTAGAAATGTTCCCAATGCTTTTCCTAGGCGCTCTGCGAACTCTTCGTCCAGTTCTTCAGGGTATTTTCCACGGATATCGTATCTCTTGAATACTTTTTCAGGCCTCAAATTTTTTCACCTTCTCCAAAATGCTTTCTAGGTCTTCTTCAGGCCTATTAAATAGAATTCCGGGTATATCGGCTCGTTCCAGTTCTTTTTCACGGTCATCGATCAGTATATCGATGTCGGCGACGTCTTTGTCCTCTTCCTGAACTATCACGTAATCATCTACTTTCTCCAGTATCCCGGTATTTTCTAGCTTCATCCGCTGGAATTTCTGGTTGCCTCTAGTCACGATTACTAGGTCATGATGCACGTCCTCAAGTTTTTTTACGTCGTCGAATAGAAACTCTTCTAGTCTATGCTTTTTGAAAAAGCTCCAGATTTGCTCTGGATCTATACCGCATAGCTCTGCATGCATTTCAGGGCAGTAGACTCCGTGCTTTGTAGGCCTAGGATTTTCAACATGGTGCAGGCCGTCTATGCTGTTGCTGTATAGCTCGTTAAATTTGTCCGTGTTGAAGAGTACTCTGTCGAAGTCAATTCCAATTTTCAATTATCTCACCCTCTTTAAAAAGAGCGTTCTCAGGCAGGTTGTACTTGATTTTCTCGTTCGCATCTGTTGACGCGTTCAAACCTATTTTCCGGCCTGGTTTAATAACTGTTCCAGCACCAATCTTTGCGCCGCTACCTATAACACAGCCTAGCTTCCGCCTGCCGGTTTCAACCAGCTCTCCTTTTATTTCAACCTTTACATTTTCACCGGAGTTCAACAGGTTCAACGATTTTGCTCCGGCACCGAAGTTAACATCTTCGCCGATTATGGAGTCTCCGACATAGTTGAAGTGAGAAAGCGTAGAATCTCGAAGCAGAATAGAATTTTTCACTTCCGAAAACTTGGTCTTTACACCTTCTCCTAAAACCGTGCCGGGCCTTATATGTGTATTGGGCCCTACAACGGTGTTGCTCTGAATAACGGCCGGCCCTTCAATAACACAGTTCTCTCTTATCTCAGCTCCTTCCTCTACATGTACAGATCCTTTAACTGTGGCGCTGTCAGATACCTTTCCATCTATTGAACGTTTTAGATCGTCTAAAAGATCTCTGTTAGCCTCTAACAAATTCCATGGATGGCTGCAGGGAAGCCATTTCTCTGCTTTGAAGGCCTTCAAATCTTCTTGTTTTATATACTCCGATACTGCATCGGTTATCTCCAGCTCTCCTCGTTCTGATTCTTCTACTTTTCCAAGTATTTCAAAGAATTTCTCATTTACAACGTAGAGGCCTGTATTCACCAAGTTAGAAGAGGGGTTTGAGGGCTTTTCTACTATATTTTTTATTTTTTCTCCTTCTGTTTCGATTACGCCGTATTTTTCAGGATCTTCTACTTCGGAGACGAATATTCCTGTTTCAAACTCCTTAGTTTTTTCAGGGCTGAATTTGTAGATGTCGTCTCCGTTCGCTATAACTGTTTTCCCTTCCACATATTCCTTGGCTTTTAGAGCGGCGTCAGCCGTGCCTAAAGGCTCTTCTTGGTGTACGAAAACACAGTCGTCGCGACCAGAGAAGTAGGCCTCTATTTCATCGGCTCTGTAACCGGTAACGATTATGAACTGTTCTACGTATTCTTCCAGTAAGTCTACTGTGTGCTGTATGATGGGTTTCCCTGCTACAGGCAGAAGAGGTTTGGGCGTATCGTCGGTTAAAGGCCTCATTCGGGTTCCTCTTCCTGCTGCAAGGATGACTGCTTTCATACTGTAATAATTAACTAGTGCCTCATTTACTTATTTCTGAAAGATCTGTCCGTGCGTCCGGCACGAATTTTACGCCTCTAATCGAGTTGTTCATATCGATATAGCTTCTAGGCCCGATGAATGATTCTCGGATCACAGTGCCGGATTTCAGGTCGCACTCTTCAGCCAGAACAACGTCCTCAACGCGCGTGAAAGAGTCCACGATACAGTCCTCGAATAGAAGCGAATGATCGATTACGCAGCCATCCAGCTCGCTACCTCTGCCAACAGTTGAATTCCTGACAACGGTATTAGGCCCTATCACGGCGTTCTCTCCTATCACTGACGACTCAACTACTGCTCCTGCTTTGACAACAGCTCCCGAATTAACAGTCGCATTTTCCTTCACTGAGGCCTTGTCCGAGATTTCTGCTTCTGGACTTATCGAACAGCTTGATTCATTACTCCTTAATACTCGGTCAGCTTTCAACAACTCTTTTCCGGAACCGATATCTAGCCAGTATTCCTTAGCTAGAACATATCTGCATCTGATTTCGTCCAAGCTCTCTGCTACTACGTCCGTCAAACTTTCTTTTTTTGAGGCCTGAATGAGGTCAAATATTTCCGGATTGAAGATGTAGACTCCTGTGTTCACCAAGGGGTTCTCCGGTTTTTCAGGTTTTTCGTGTATGTCGCGGACTTTGTCGTTTTCTATGCTTAGAACCCCGTATTTTTCAGGCCTTTTGTTTTCAACAGCCATTATAGAAAAGTCTCCGCCAAAAGATTCGGTTAAATTAGATAGATCATTCTTTGAAACTACCACGTCGCCGTTTATAACAATGAAATCGTCTTCTATGAAGCTGCAAGTGTTTAAGGCCTCTGCAGTACCGGTCAAATCTTCTTGCACTATGATATTGATGTCGTTCCGTTCTTCGAACAGTTTCTGATATTTTTCGAGTTTGTAGTTAGCTACTACGTATATTTCCTCTATGTTACAGGCCTTCAGTTTTTCTATGGTCTGAAGGATCAATGGTTTGCCGTTTAAAGGCATTAAAGGTGTTGGGGCTGTGTCGTTTAAAGGGAACATTGACTCCTTCTTTTTTGCTGCTAGAATAACTGCTTTCATGCTTCTGTCGTTACCTCTTCGTCTGTTTCAATTATTAACTGTTTAACTCTCTTATTTGCCGCCTCAACTTCCTCATAAACATCAGAGTCTTCCACGTGTTCGGAGATATCAAACAAAGCAGTCATGAATCTGTCTATTTCACCCTCTGACAGTTCATTGTTTTCAAGGCCTGCAGCACACCTCACAGATGACTCCAGAACTCGGTAAAGCTGATCATGCAGCGATACCGAGGTTTCAATCTCTTCTCCTGTTTCAAGATCAAACAGCTTGTTATCCAGCATGTCTCCGAACAGCTCTCTCTCGCCTGTTATCACGAAAAACCTTGCTTCTTCATCCACAAAACTACGGTTTCCTACAGTCTTCAAACCAGTTTTAACAGGATCATGGTCTGTAATCGATTCAACCTTTTCTGCATATGATCTGCATTTGCTTGAAACGCCTAACCAGCTTGCGTTTAAACCAATTTCTGCTTCGCCGCTCAGAGTTGCCTGGCAAATCCCTGAAGCTGCTTCTTCAGTCAATTCGGACTTTTTGCCGCCTCTAACGCTCATCAGGCCTTCGCTCCCTAGGCCGTACGGCATGTGAATATTTTTTTCAACACTTTTAACTTCCAAGTCTTGATCCACAAAATCCATTATGTAGGCCTCATGGCACATCTTATCTAGTACTGCGCCACCCTTAACTCCAGAGCGAGTTACAGGATTCAAAAGCTTTTCAACACCCATACAACTCTCTCTAAACACTTCAATGCTCTCGATATCCTTATTTTCAGTTATTTTCAAGGCCTCTTTGACCACAGGATTTTCGCGCTCTATAAAATCTACTGTAAATCTGACATCGTTGTCCAGCATCATTTTCTTCTCCTGAATATGCTCTTCACGGCTTAAAGACGGCGGTTTCTCAGCCAAGTGGAAAAAATTGTTTTTCAATGACTTGTATATATGCTCAGCGTGAAGCTCTGAAGGCCCGGCATCGTAAATCAACACTTTTCCATCTCTCACTCTTTCTGCAGCAGAATAAACGCGTTCTATGCTGCTATAGGTCTCGACCTTAAGGCCTTTGAACTCTGCGAACTTTTTCGCCAACTCCAGCTTTTCAGGGTCTCGGTCATAGACTCCAACAAGTTCTACGCTTATCTCTGAGTAGTGAGTGTCGAGTTCGACAAGCTTCTCGAATCCGTGTCTGCCGAAGCTACCGAGACCGATCTGGAAAACCTTTACCTTTTTCACATTCATTAATTTGTGAGGCCTAGTCAAAAAACCCACAGCTTTAAATTATTTTGTTACTGAGCAGTAGGTATGAACGGTGAGGGTATGGAGAGAGTCACAGTCAGTTTTAGAGAAGAGGATGAAGAGTTACTGGAAAAAATAGATTATCTGGTTGAAGAAGGGTTCTACGACAGTAGGTCGGATCTTATTCGAACAGCATTAAGTCCTGAACCTTATTTTGACAGTCAGACTGTTTTGTACGATGCTGCTGTGGCTACGCTGTATTCTGCAGAAAAAAACGGTAAAGAAAAGATTGCAGAAAATGCCGAACAACACATTCTCCAAAACTTTTCCGGCTCCAGAATGGCAGAACTACTTGAACAATAACAAAACCCTATTTAAAATTTGTTAGAACCTTAATTTCTACGAGGTAAATAATATGGGAGATAGGCCTGCAAGCATCTACAGAGAGAAACCTGGCCAACCGTACACACGGAGAAGCCAAAAGAAGAACGACAACTTCATCAGCGGAGCGCCAGCACCAAGAGTAACACAGTACCAGATGGGCGCCAAAGATGAAGAATTCAATGCTTCGGTAGTTCTAACAGTAGAAAAAGGATGCGGAATCAGAAGCGAAGCACTAGAATCAGGCCGTATAGCAGCTAACTCATACCTCAGCAAAGTACTAGATCCTGAAGAAGAATACTTCCTAGAAATCTTGCCATATCCGCACCATGTGCTAAGATATCACCCTCTTGCAGGAATCGCACAGGCAGACAGATACTACGAAGGAATGAGAAAGCCTTTCGGAAGGCCTATAGGAAGAGCAGCACTGGTGGACGACAATCAAGTAGTATACAGAGTTAAAGTCGATCAAGAAGACATACAAGACGCAAAAAAGGCCTTAGAACGCTCAAAGCACAAAATGCCTGTGAAATGCCGAGTCAGGGTCGAATAAACAGATTTTTATTCTAACCAGAACAACTCCGTAAACATGGTAGTCTGGAAAGGAAAAATTCAGCCACAACACGGAGAAAAGGCATACAACCTCGACAACACAGATCTCGAAGTACCAAACTTTTTCGTAATAACTCCAGACGAACTAAAAAACATTTTTCAGACAAGAGATCCGGAAAGAATTCTAAACAGCTCGCCAGACCTAGGAGAGATCAGAGAGGCCTACAAAGAAGTAGGAATGAGCTCAGAAGTCCGCAAAGCATCCAGCAAAGCACGAAGCCTAGTAGGAGGCCAAAGAGACAACTCAAGAGTATCAATAAGAGTATCAGAAAAAACTATTTCAGACTCAGAACTCGACGTAGGGGCCTCAGGCCTTGAAAAAGCATTAAAAAACGTTGTATCGTCATATTTCGAAGAAGGAGTCCAAGATTTCCCGAACATCATAGTTCAAAAAATGATAGAGCCTGAATACACGGGAGCGGTCATAAAAGGAGAAAAAGACTATGTAGAGGTCGTTGAAGGCCTAGGAATATCATTAGAGCAAGGCAGAACTGTCCCATCAATGTATTTGTTAGAGCGGGGCCAAGTAGTGGACGAAAAAGTTCCGGAAACCCAGTTAAAAGTTACTAGAAATCCTATGACTGGGGATTACAGGGAAAGAAGGTTGAAAAGTCCTGAAAAACCCTTCGATAACTCGGAAGTCGAAAAACTGGCATCGAAATCCGACAAATCATTCAAATTTGTCTACAAAAGAGGCTCATTCTATGTAGTCGATGTATGCGACCTCTACAACCACATTGAGACGCTGGAAAAACTACAGGTAAGTCCAGGAGAAATCAAAGGCACTGCGGGAAGAGATATACAGTTATCGGATGAGACACTGCCGCCTCAACAGTATGAAAAAGCGCTTATAGCGCGTAAAGGAGGATACACGTCCACAGACGCATACTGGGCTAGAGAACAAGAAAAACCGGCGATATTCAGCGCAGAAAACGTAAAAGAAGGAGAAAAAATAGGCGCGATCTCACAACAAGACACAAATTTCGAAACTGAGAACACAACGGTTGCAACAGGCCTCATCAGTATTGCGGAAGCAGAAGCAGATTTCAACAGCTCATCAGAATACATAGACAGCTACAAAGACATCTTCGCATTTAACGGGGCAAAAGCCGTGTTAGACGCCAGAATGCTGCAATCAGAAGGCCTCCGCCCTGCTTTGAAATACATTCAAGGAGACATCGTGGTTCTGATGGACAGGCCTGACGAAGAAATCTTGGCTGAAGTCGTCAAGAATGACTTCTCGCTTGGCGTTCCGAAAGAAAAAATCCGGGTTTTTGAAGACGTCTTAGCAAGGGTTGAGAAAAAATTCATTTTGGATAGGCTCAGAAATCTTCCGGAGTAAAAAAACTTTCTAGACAATACTGTTTACATGTCTGAAGAAAAACTCAAGTGGAACTACGAAGAGTTCGACGAAGTACTTGAAGAAATAAAAGAAGAAGGATATGACACAATCGGTCTACAAGGCCCTGATGGTATCAAACCAAAAATAATTGAATACGCCTCAACTCTCAAAGAACACGGAATAGAACCTGTCATAATAGGGGCCTCAACGTTCGGAGCATGCGGCATAGCTGACAAAGAAGCAAAGAGGATGGGCGCACAGGCCCTGATACACGTTGGACACACCAGATTCCTGCATCCTGAAGGCGCGGACATGGACGACATGGACGTATACTACCTCCCATACAGAGAAGACAGGAACATAATGAAGGTTCTGGAAGAAAACTACGAAGAAATCAACGAAGACGAAAAACTAGGCCTCGTAGGAGTAACACAGTACATGGACCGTGCTGAAAAAGCAAGAAAATTCTTAGAGAGCAAAGGCTACGAAGTAGTTGAAGGAACAACAGGCCTAAGAACTACAGAACCGGGACAAGTGCTTGGATGCGACGCAGGAGCAGCACATAACATATCTCACAAAGTCGACGCATTCGTATTCCTGGGTAGTGGGCATTTCCACCCTTCACAGGTGTCTGAGGCCGGGAAAAAAGTCTACGTAGTAGACCCATATCAAGAATCGATCTGGATCGAACCTCCCAAC
>LKMX01000013.1 GCA_001564035.1 Nanohaloarchaea archaeon PL-Br10_U2g27 | reverse complement strand
CGCCGAGCACGAAACCTGCACCAATATCTCGCTTAGACACGCTGATATAATTTTTGAAGGATCTCACAAGTTTTTTTGTATTTAAAATAATATAATTCTTCCCAAACAGTTAGTGGTAGTCCTATCATGCTGTAAGTTCACAAACTGTGTGGTTGACATATTTGAATTTCGCTGTTGGATGAAGAAGGATAATCTAATAGGCACGGTTTCAGTTAATCGAGATTAAACTGGTTTGAATTGATAAGCACTAGACTTAATCAAATGGCGGAACCAGAAGAATTCTCTGGTTTAAACCCAGAATAGTCTCGAACAGTTAGTTAGAGTGCGGGGGACAAGATTCGAACTTGCGAACGGCTAACCGACAGGGTCCTAAACCCTGCGCCTTTGACCACTTGGCTACCCCCGCTTTTTTGGGGTTAAGTCTGTCTGTAATTATCGGTGTGGCGGCAAGTTTTTTAACCGGTACGTTTCTTTACTGGTTATGAATAAAAGCTTCGTTATAGATTTTTATGTTCATGGAGTGGAAGGAGTTTGAGCTTGATAGGTCCGGCAGTTCTTTTCTGGTAAATGATTCCGGGTTTAGGGTAGGCCTTGATTTTGATGGGTCTGTTGATATTCAGCTTCTTACTTCAGATGTTGTAGGTAGTGGCACTGTTTTTGTGGGGCCTGAAGGAGTTGATGTCGATGCTGATTTTGAGCCTTTGAGGCCTGGAGAGGTTGTGGATATTTACAGTGTTTTGATTAAGGCTTTGCCTGGAGATAAATTGAGTTATTGGTTCAGTATTGGTTCGCGGTCTTTCTATTTTTCCAGTTGTCCTGGTGAAAAAGAGGGTCTTTCTCGTCTGGAGAATGAGGTCGACGTGGCTTTCTTGAGTGCTTCTAAGGAGTCTGTGAGGGAGGCTGTGGTTTTGAAGCCGGGCCTTGTGATTCCGTATGAGGGAGAGATGAACATTAATGAGTTTGTGGCAGAGCTTGAGGATCGAAACATTAACTGTCAAGTAATGTAACCCAATTGCTTTAGAGATCGATAAATGAGAATATGTCGAGCACTCTCTCAGTTAAAAAGAATCTGATCCTGTTTGTTGTTGTCAAGGCCTCGTATTCGATACCTCCTTTATCCATTTGTTCTCTAAGTTCTTCAAAGCCGTGTTCAGAGCTCATTACTGCGTCTAGACTGGACTCGTTGACATTTACCTGTAACGTGGGGTTATCGACTTCTTCAGTTCCAAGTTTTTCTACTTTTGTGCCGTTCATTTCCGCTCCATAGGTGGCGTTGGTTTCTTGGAAGTCAACGTTTATTCTCTGGTCTCCTACAATGTTCTCCACGAAACTCGGTATTTCTTCGTTGTTAGCGTTTATCTCATCTTTTAGTTCGGAGGCCTCAATATTTTCGTGTAAGTATTCAAAGTCTGATTCTTCCCAGTCAATTCGGTCCGGTTCTTCTGAGGCGGCAAAACCTAGTAAAAATGCTGCGGCGATTGAGACGGTTAACAACTTTTCCATTTTCATGGTAAATGTTTAATTGCATAGAGGGTTTTTTCTATTTTACTGTAACGCTTTTCGCCAAGTTGCGGGGTTTATCAGGATTGTTACCCTTTTTTAGAGAGGTCTCATAAGCCAGTATCTGGAAGGGAACTATCTCCAAAATTTCCCGGTTATCATCTTCAGGAACCTGTATAAAGTACTTGAAAACATCTTGCCGTGTTAAACCACAGCCAATCAGTTCAGCGCCTCTTGAATAGGCCTCCACGGCGTTTGAAAGCGAGTTGGTTTCGTCATCAAGCATGAACACGAATACTGGTACGCCTTCTTCAATCAGCGATAGGGTTCCGTGTTTAAACTCTCCTCCAGGGAAGGCCTCTGCATGGATGTATGACAGCTCTTTGAGTTTTAAAGCTGCTTCAGACGCTAACTCTCGGCCTTTGTTCCTGCCTATAAAGAAGCACTGGTCTTTTTCTAACAGGTAGTCTGAAATCTTCTCCAGTTCGCGTTCATTTGTTTTAATAACTTCTTCAAGTTTTTCCGCGGTTTCGAGTAGAGAAGATCGCCCCTTACTTATTTCTCCTGCGACTGCGTAAGATAACAGCTTCAGTACGGTCAACTGGGCTGTAAAGGCCTTTGTAGAAGCGACACCGATCTCAGGCCCTGCATTAATGTACAGGGTTTTATCCGAGTTTCTGGCTAGAGTTGATCCTACGACATTTGTGACGGATAAAACAGGGCAATCAGTTTTTTTCAACGCCGATAGGAGATCCGCGGTCTCACCGCTCTGACTTACTGCAATTACCAAATCGTCTTTGTCTATATGACTGGCCATGTACTCGAACTCGTGGCTTTGTTCTGCATAGGCCTCTATACCTTGAGAGCGCAGATATTTTGCGCCTAGCATCGCAGCATAACTTGCTGTGCCGCATCCTGTTAGATAAACCTTTTTCGCGTCTTTGATCATTTTTGAGGCCTCTTCAATATCGCTCCGGTCTTGGAAAACAGCTCTTTTCACTGTTTCTGGTTGTTCGTGTATCTCTTTTTTCATAAAGTGTTCAAAGCCGTTTTTACAGGCTTGACCGGCGTCCCAGTCTATTTCTTCTATTTGCCGGTTTACTTGCTTTCCAGAATTGAATATTTTTAGTTCTCCGTCTCTTATTACGGCATAATCTTCGTCTTTCAAGAATATGGCTTTGTTAGTGTCTTCTAGGAATGGCATGACGTCTGAGGCCACGAAGAACGAGTTTTCTTTAACTCCTATAACTAGAGGAGAGTCCTTTCTGAATGCTATCATTTCTCCAGATTCTATCAGGCCTGTTACTGCGTAAGATCCTTTCAGTTCGGATAGAGTTTCTTTTAAGGCTTTTTCCAACTTTTTTTCTGACAGCTTCTTTTTTAGCAGGTGGGGTATTACTTCTGTGTCTGTTTCTGATTCGAATTTTTCTTCCCCAAGTTTTTCTCGGAGTTCGGAGTGGTTTTCAATTATTCCGTTGTGCGCTACTGCTATCTTTCCTTCTGTATCTGTATGGGGGTGTGCGTTGGCCTTATTCACTCCTCCGTGTGTTGCCCATCTAGTATGCCCTATTCCTGCTTTTCCGTTGAAGTTGTGAGAAAGGTTTTCTACTGAGCCTTCTGCTTTTTCCACCTTAATTGATGGGTTGGCGAGGATTGCCGCACCAGCTGAGTCGTAGCCTCTATACTCAAGCTTTTTCAAGCCTTCCGCTATTTTTTCTTTAGCATTTTCTTCTCCCTTATAACCGATAATACCGCACATACAATCCATTGATTACGGTCTCAAGTTTTTAAAACCTTTCAAAAGCAGTCTAACTGTATAAACTTCTTTTTACTTGGTATTCTAGAACTGTCGAAACAAATGAACCAAGTATAAAACTTTTTTTACCGGTTGTTGGTTTTTATGCTCAAAGGCCTAGATCCAAACAAAATCTCAGCGCTTGACAGCAAAGTACGCAGACAGATAATGGCAATACTTTGGGAAGAACCAGACTATCCGGCATCAGTAGCTAAGAAACTTAATATATCAAAGCAGAAAGCACACTACCATTTTACAAAACTCCAGGAATCAGGCCTAGTACAAGAAGCTGGCATAGAAAACGTTTCCGGAGGTTCAGCAACATACTACAGGCCTACAGCAGAAAGATTTGTATATTCAAGAAACAAAATGAAGGGCCACGATTTTTTCTCAGACTTTTTAGGCGAGGATTCAGAAGGCCTGATAGTGGTGGGCGCACCGGATGCTCACGGACCGGACCAGGTCAGAGCTAGAGACGGGCATCTGGCAGGCGACATAGGAGTCAAGCTTGGAAAACTGGGTGGAAGTTTCGAAACCGTATGGGATACGGAAGTGATACGGGACAAACTGTTTGATAAAAAAATGGTTTTGGTAGGGGGAGTACTTACGAATACAGTGACTAAGAAATTCAACGAAGATTTCCCTGCATACTTTTCCGGCGAAAGATTCCCTTACAGAGAAATAACAACGCCCAAATCCAGTTACACAGACCCGGATATAGGCCTCGTGTCCAAAAAAGATGGGATGATTTTGGTCGCAGGAGTTAGAAACACGGGAACGAAAGCAGCAGTAAAGGCCTTTACAGAATTGGGGGATGAAGAGAAAGATTATTTAGTTGTGAAAGGCCTTGATTTAGATGGGGACGGGGAGATCGACGACTACGAGGTAATAGAATAAAAATGGATTGGAAGGTCTTTCAGACCGATGTATTAGACAGCTTAGAACAGTACAAAGGATACTTCGATCTCTTCGAGAGAATTGGAAGCTTATCAGACAGCTCTAGGCCTGACTGCGTGGCAAAAGTCTCCCGTAACAGGAAAAAAGTATGGATATTTGACGCAAAAAATAAGCATGTAATCGATGAAGAAGACGAAAAACGGATGCAGGCCTACAAAGAAAAAATAATATCTAATCCGCTAGAAGTAGGACTGAACCCATCAGAAATCAAGGACTATGATGTCCAACCGGTTTTCATCACACAAGAAAAATGCAGCTCAAATTATACGGTAGTCCCAGTAAAATCTCTGCACCAATACCTTAGAAAAGAACTTGTATACACAGAAACAGACAAAGTCGTCAGAGACGTAGCAGGCATGACTGAAAAAGGAGCGCTTTCACACGGCCAAGTCAGACTACTATACCGTTCAATGACGTCGTTCAGAGCCAATATGCAGAGATCAGAAAAACTGCTTCAAAAACTGGAAGAATCATTCACAGGCCTAAAACTCCATGGATGGCCTCGAAACAAGATGGAACATCTCCCAGTCGATTTCGTAATAGAACATGCCAAGAGGCCCGAAATATTTCTTGTCGACGTACCCTACTCAGACCACGAACTTGAAGAACAAGGCTTCCCAGGCCTCGAAGACAAAGAAGTCGTTTACACAGTCTTAGGAGGGAATTCGAAGTATGGATGCAAGTTTGAAGAGTTTGAAAATAGGCTAAAAAGAAAAGCAGGAATTTTGGGGTGGCAAGACGTTGCAGAAATGTTCTCGCCACGCATATCTAATGAAATAACATTTAAACCTGATAAAATAGTTATAGAAGACAGTTTAGGCCTAGGCTTCAAAGCAGAGATCAAATCCTTCAACGACATAGAGTACGAACTAAAGGCAAGAATGCCGGAGAGAGCGTTGAAAAGACTGAGCGATAGAAAACTCAACTCTAGAAAAGACTTTGGACAGATAAAAGCCGACAAATTCTATCACAGATTCAAAGTCAATAAAGGATTAGAAATTGATTATGGGGTCATTGAAAGCATCGGAGCATACAGAGACACTGTAGACTCTGTATACCAGTCTGCTCTTAGTCCATACCTCAGCAAGAAAGTTAATTCTGCCTAAAAGCTCTTGTCCTGCACAAACCTGACTCTGCCATGATTCTCGGACTCCCCGTTCTCAAACCTGTAAAGAAACTGTCCTCCATTTTCCAAAACAGGAGCCACAACAACATCGGCCTGCTCTAACGCATTATTAACATCTTCGACGGCGAAAGAGTAAATTATCCTGTCAAATCTTCTATCCGGAACGGAATCTGAGTGAATAACCTCTGCCTCTGAAACCTGATCTCTAGCCATCTTAACCAACTCTTCCTCAACCTCTACTCCTACAACTTCATCAGCCAATTCAGTTAAAAGCGCAAGCACATAGCCCGAACCACATCCCATTTCCAAAACACGGCCTTCAGGCCTAAGAAGCTCAAGCATCTCCGCCACAATATGTGGGGCGGACACACTAGAACCTCTTTTAAGCATGTAAGGCCTGTCCACATAAGGACCCTCATCCACAAAATCACCTCTGTCAACATCGCGGAAAGCATTCTTTATCCGCTCAGACCTTATATGGCCGCGCGTTTTCAGCATATCTGCCATTTCGTCGTTAGAACTCATTCGACTTTATTTAAAACATGGAATGTTAACTGTTTTTCTGTTGACTATGAGGCGGGATGTAGATCTCGGCGATAAGAAAGTGGTTATAATTGGGACAGAACACGTCTCAAAGGACAGCGTCGAGGAAGTTGAAAGAACTCTCGAAGAAGAGAGGCCTGATATAGTAGGGGTAGAGCTTGATGAAGACAGGCTCGCCGCTCTAAGAGGCAGCTCGCACTGGAAAGAGCTTGATGTGGTCGAAGCAATTAAAAACGGCCAAGGATATCTTCTTGCAGCAAACCTTTTCCTAAGCATATACCAGAAAAAGCTAGGCCTAGAAACAGGGGTTAAACCGGGGACTGAGCTGTTAAAAGCTGTTGAAGTCGCTGAAGAAAAAAATATTCAAGTAGACCTAGTTGACAGAAATATAAACGACACTTTTAGAAGAGCGTACAACAACCTATCATTCTGGGAGAAACTGAAAATAGGGGTTTCCCTTCTACCGGGAGGCGAAGAACCCGAAATAGAGCTGGAAGAAGACATACTCGATGAACTTGTAAAAGAACTAGAAACCGAGTTCCCAACCATAGGAACAGTATTTCTAGAGGAAAGAAACCATATAATGGCCGAAAAACTGCTTGAAAACGATTTTGAAAAAGCGGTCTTGGTAGTAGGGGCAGCACATGTAAAGGGAATCGAACAACACCTCAAAAACCCAGTCAAATATGAAGAAAAAGACATAAAACCAACAAAAATATTCAGTTACATAGCATACGGCTTCCCAGCCCTAATCCTAGGCCTTATGGCGTTAGGCCTAGCAACAGGAGGAATGAGCCAATTAATAGAAATGGGGGCAATCTGGATAAGCCTCAACGCACTGCTCGCAGGCCTAGGAGCGATAATAGCTCGTTCACATATTAAGACATGGGCAGCATCAGCCCTAGTATCGCCTGTAACATCTATGACTCCTGTGATAGGTGCAGGAATAGTCGCAGCATACGTGGAAGCCAAATATCATCCGCCAACAGTCGAAGAACTCGAAAACATTACTGAAATCACATCCTACAAAGAACTCTGGAACAACCAGGTAGGCATAATAATCCTGACACTGGTATTCGTATCCATCCTGGGAGCAGCCGCCACATTCATAGCAGCAGGCCTAATGGCACTAACATTCATACTCTAATACATATACTCCTTCTCCCAAGCATCGAGATCCAAGTCCTCATCATCTCCACCGTCTTCAGAATCATTCCTTGGGTTTCTCATACGGTAACCTAAAGTCGCTCCTATCAGAATACCTGCTAAATGGGCCTCGTTTGCCACATTATTTATGCCGGTCAAACCAACTAAATCAATTAAAATGTACATTATTAGAGCCGCCCACATAGGCACAGGCACTCCTAGAGCCAACCCAGTTTGGTGAGGCCTGTAAACTGCCAGGGCTGCCATAATCCCCATAGCGCCTCCTGACGCTCCAACAATGTAAGTTTCCGGATAAAAGATGAATGCAGTAAGATTTGCAAAGACTGCAGCCGCCAAAAAAGTCGAGTAAAAAGTTAAAGATCCAGTATATTTTTCGTAAATAGATCCAAACAAGCTAATGAAGAAAATATTGTTTAACAAGTGTTCAAGGCCTGAATGCGCGAAGAAAGAAGTGAAAAACCTGTAACTCTCTACGCCAGGCCTGTAAGCAAGATCTAGAGACAAAACCGTTTGCAAAACATAGACTACGAATAAAAGGCCTGAAAGCTTCAAAGCAGCAAAACCAAACTCTTTGCCATCTTCGTCATCTAGGAGCATCTCACTATAGTTTAAGGGTTCAGAGACTTATTAGAACAGTTGCCGTCAGGTTATTAAAACATGCGTGGATCACAACCTTATCATGGAAATTAATCCTCGCTTACTTTTTGCCATAGTTTTTGTGGTAGGCCTAACAGCATTCATGTACTATGACAGAAAAAATGTTGAAAGACACTCAATACTGTTTATCAGGAGAACTCAGAGAGGGATAAAATATCTTGACAAAATAGCTAAGAAAGCACCACGTTTCTGGAACTTCTACGCATGGACAGGGGTTGTAGCTGCTTTAATAAGCATACCGTTAATGCTTTTCCAGATAGGATGGATAGTCAACAACTTCATATCAACAGGGTCATCAGAAGGAGGTCCTGCAGCAATACTGCCGGGCCTGACGTCTGAACAAACAATAAGCGGCAACCTCCAGGCAGGAGCCACGTTTATACCTGTAGAGTACTGGGTGATCTCAATAGCAGTACTAATGATTGTCCACGAGGCCTCGCACGGAATTATTGCAAGGCTAGAAAACTTTGAAATAAATTCCGTTGGATGGATAGTTCTCGGAGTAATACCAGGGGCTTTCGTTGAGCCGAAAGGAGAAGTAATGATGCCGGAGAAAGGAGAGAAAGAAGGAGATGCTATGGGCCTCTGGGATCAAGGAAACTACAAACAAAGGTTGAAAGTGTTAAGCGCGGGAAGCTTCGCCAACTATGTCACAGCACTACTATTATTCCTACTTTCGATAGGAGTCGCTTCAGCAGTCGCCACACCACATCTAATGTATGATGCACAGGAAGGATACCCAGCCGCAGAAGCAGGAATGACTTCAGGACAGATACTAGAAATAAATGGGGTAGAAGTGGCGACTACAGAAGAAGTCCAAGAAGCAATGGAGGGTATTGAGCCAGGTGACACAGTAACAGTCCTTACAACTGAGAGAGACGAACCATTCGAGTTTGAAGCAGGAGAATTAGAAGGGTTCGAAGGCGGATACCTAGGCCTACAGTTCACCAACCTTACTTCAGGATGGATGTGGTTTATCAACTTGCTTCATATGGCAGCATTCATTAACGTGGCTGTAGGAATGTTCAACCTACTCCCTGCAAAACCTTTAGATGGAGGTCAGATAGTAGACACATTCGTAGAGGAGTTTGGAACCCATGAACAACGACACTATGTCAATTACTTCTCGATAATAATGTGGGTAATAGTCTTGGCCTCGCTCATAGCAGCATTAATACTATGACATACAAAATAAAGGTTGTAGACCGAAACGAAGAAGTAGAAGCAGAGGAAGGTCAAAGCGTTTTACAGGCCTTACTTCACGGAGGCGTAGAATGGATGCACGCCTGCGGAGGATTCTGCAACTGCACAACATGCAGAGTAAAAGTCGAGGAAGGAATGGAAAATCTCTCGGAAATGCAGCAAGACGAAAAAAATACTTTGAGACGGTTTCAAGGAGATCAAGTCCTAGAAGGCCCTTTTAGACTCTCTTGCCAAGCAAAAGTTCATGGGGACATCAAAATCTCTGAACCTGAGTGGTTTTAGATGAAATGCTGGAACTGTAAAGCCTCAATGACAGAGTACGTGGCCTGCGAGCTTAAATGTTTTAACTGCGGCCTTATCCGCGACTGCTCAGATCCATAGTTGTATCAGCACACTTGTTACACAAACCAAACATTGTTACATTGTCGCAGCCCTTTCTAACGCATTCCACGCTTAGAAAGCAGCGTTAAATTTTTTGAATACAATACTCTGAACATTTTGTTACTGTCCGGGAGTTGAACTCACCAAACAATATATAAACGTTGGGGGTAAACTCGTAATCTGTAAGCAGTCTCAAGAGGCCTAACATAATGATTTCCAAGTTTTCAGGGTCTTTTCAGGCAATTTTACATAATGATGTGATACTATGACAGAAACAGTGAAATGCCCTTATTGTGGCGAAACCTTTGAGGGAGAAGACGAAATAGAAGCAAGGACAAAAGAGGGAATCCACAGAGCAGAATCCCACGTAAACGGCACAGAGTCCAAGAAAAAAGCTTCAAAAGGAAGAAACATTATCGACGAATGGAAGACGGAAGGCCGCAGAGCCTGATTTCCCATATCTTCCTATAAACGTCTTTCTATTCCTCTAAAAACCCTCTTTTCTTTATTATGAAATCTCATGCAAAAATAGCGGCAATACTTCTAGCACCAATACTCCTGCCTCCATACTTTCAATACTTCCACGCAGTTCCAGCACACCTTACACTGACAGCAATAATTGTAGCATACCTTCCACTATGGTACTATCTAAGGAAAAACTCTGAACTCTCCGGAAAATAAACATGCCATCACACAACATATATCTATTTTAACACATGTGAACAAAATATACTCTGGGGCACGATACCATGGAAGAAAAACTGGGTCTATGCATACTATGCGGAGCTAGAGTAAAAAACAACCATTCCTACATAACCGCAAAGGAAGGATACGCACACTCACACTGCCTGAGAAACACCTTCACAGGCATGACGCCGACAAATGCCTGAACTCACAACTCCGCACTCTTCCTCTTTTTTAAGGTTTGAGCTCGCCAACCGTGTTCTCGAGGCCTCTACACCCCAACTCCTGTCTGACATCATCAAAAATATCTTGCACTTCTTGAAGAGTTTCCAACTCATCTTCAAGGCCTCCAAACTCCTCGTCCAGTGCTAGAACCTGGTCTATCTCAAGCTGCAAATATTCCTCAGCTCTCCTACCGCTCACACCTTCCTGACTAATTTCTGCGCGCTTACCGTACCCATTCAACGCATTCAAGGCGTCCAATCTTCTATCATTTAGTTCTCCGGAGAACAAATATCTGCCTGCAACCTCCAAATAATTTCTCGCTTCGTCTACGGCAGCACTTTCACAGTCATAGATAGGATCGTCGTCTGACACAAAACCATTATTCAATGTTACCACCTAGTAGCGATATAACACTTCCTTTTTATATATGGCGAATGCTTGGAGGGTTAGGCCTATTTTAATTTTTCAATGCAATTTGGGTTCATGAACTTAGAGAAGATGGTTCCAGATGACTATGGACAGCTAGAAAACTCAGACCTCCCTCTTTCAGAAGGCCGGATAGCCAGGCTTTTCAGAGAAAACATGAGCGACGAACAGACTCTTGATGGCGATGTGCCTCACGTTGTCAACTGCGTGCTTTCAAAACTCCTAGAACAAATTATCGAAGACACAATGAAAGAAGCAGAGCTCATGGCAAAAGTAAAAGAAGCCCACGTAAGAAACTCGCTAAGAAATATAGAGATAGAAGAAGAGTACTCAGCACGTTCACAGGCCTTTATCAACCAGTTAAGAGAGATCGCCGACGAAATGGAAAGCACCGCCGACCGCCTAGAAAACTAGAGAAATATCCTCTAGTTTTTTAACCCTAAAAAACCACTTTTTTATTGAGTGGAAGATTTATGAAGGAATTAGACTATCTCGACTGGGCTACTTTAATACTTGTAATAGTCGGTGCAGTGAACTGGGGCCTAGTCGGACTAGGAAAACTAGCAGCAGACGACGGAACAACTTACAACCTAGTATATCTAATGGCAAACAGTCTAGGCCTACCAGAATTAGAAGCCTTGACATACGTGCTAGTCGGTCTCGCAGGCCTCTACCAAGTATACTTCGGTTACAACCTGTACGAAGAATGAACGAGACTCAAATTCGTTAATCCTCTTCTCTTTCTGTGAGTTCAGAAAGCAGTTCCATTTCTTCCTCAAAACTTTTCATAGAACGCGAGAAACTGTAGCTGACATACGCAAGAACAATTCCTGCACCTAAAGCAAGGCCTAGTAACAGTCCTGAAATGAAGAAAAACCAGTTCATAAATCAATTATGGGATCAAACACAGTTAAAACTATGGAAAACCAAGAAAAATTCTTCATAACCTTCCTACTCATCCACGCGGCAGGCCTTCTTATAGGAGCTGGCATCTGGAGAATCACGGATCAAATCATCTACGGTCTGCTCACATTCGCCGCCTACATACTCGTCATGCCTGCTCTTATCCAGTACCTTCACTTCTCCAGATCCGATGCTTAAGGCCTCTTCAAAAGAATCGAACAAGAATAAATGAGACTCACAGGAGCAGTCACTACAGCCAAAACCCTCAATGAAAGGCCTGCCGATTTTGTTGCTCAAGGAGCATTCCAAATCTTGCTCAGGGTAGATTAGAGCAGCCTTCAAACAACCAGTTTTCAAGAGGTAGTCGATATGCCAGTGACAGCCTCCGGAAAAACTGAAGTGCCTTAAAACTCTTTTCAGGCCTCCGCTACCGAACGCTGATCCGTTGTATACGCTGTACCTCTTCCTGAACTCAACGTTTCCTAAAGCTCCTACCTTTGCGCGGTCAGGGTTTTCAATTATTAACGAATAACTGCCTTTCACAGACACGCTAAAGCAGGAGAACTCCTTTAAAACTAAGTCTTATTTAAATAATTTGCGCAGTAAAGACATTGAGTAGGGTGTGGAATAGAAATGGTTCAGAAAGTTGAAAGAGTTAACGATGAAGTAGATGGCGTTGAAGAGTTTATGGAACATATCGTGTACAAGGAAGTTCCGCCAGAAATAGAAACTAGCGTTAGAAAAAAGCTAGACGATATTGAGAAACACTTGGATTCTCAAATCCCTGCTGAACAGTACTCAGAAATCGTAGACGAGGTATTGGGGATAGCTGAACCGTACTGGAAACAAACGGTATATACTGCAATGCCACCAGATGTGATGGAGGAAGACCTGATCCCTGAATTCGCATATGAAGCACATCACTACCTGGAAAATAAAGGCCTATCAAGACAAAATAGCGCTAGAATAATCAGCTCGATAGTAAGAGATGATTTCAAAATAAACCTATAAACTCGGCAAAACCAGCAAAAACACTGAGGCCACAACTAAAACTGCAAAAACCGGTTTAGAGACCTCCAAAATCTTCTGACCGTCAAGCCCTGCAAAAGGAATCATATTGAACAGAGCAAGCCACGCATTAATTGTATGGCCGTAACTACCGATCTGGCCGGGCACAAACAAGAATACAAACGCAAGAACAATATTGGTGATAGGGCCGGCAGCAGAAATCCATAACTGCTGAACAGCAGATCTTAAACCTCTAGAATAGACTGCGCCAGGAGCTGCAAAGATAAAGCCTGCGAAAGACGCAAACAAAGCGAAAGCTAACATCCGGTAATCTGCTATAAACTCTGCCTCTAAACCATAATTCTGCGCAACAACCTTATGCGCTAACTCGTGCAACAAGAAGCCTATGCCTGCAGTGAACAACGCAATACCTACAGGCCTGGGCGTAAGACCTCCCAAGAGATTAGCAAAAGCTAGGCCTAAAATAATCCATGCCAGTAACAGATCTCGCTTCTCCTCAAACTTCAATTAAACCACCTAAACACAGAAGACCTACAAGGCCTTCTACAAAAAAATTAGAGGAAGTCAACGCTGTTAAACGCTTCGGAAAAAATAATGTTTCAAAAAATTTTTTAGAGCATTAATCAAATCTTTCCGGCCGAAAATTCAAACTATGAAATAAGAGTTAAAAGCTGTTTTTAGAAATAGGAAATAGTAGGATCATTACCTTGTAATTGTCAGGCCTATGATCTTTGGCTTCTGCGCTTTAAATTATTTAATTAAGATTTTTTCAGCATATTTCTCTTTGCTTAGCCTCGTTTAAATATTTAAATCAGGTTTTGCAACGTTGATGCATGGTTGTTTCAGATCTAAAGAAAGCTCAGTCAGCTATAGAATATTTAATGACTTATGGTTGGATGCTTTTAGTAGTTGCAGTAGTCGGAGGCGCTGTTTTCTCAATTACTAGTGGTCAAGACCTTGAAAGCACAAGCGGTTTTACAGGCAGCGACGTCCAAGTTGAAGAGTTTGGCTTAACGAACAACGAAGAATTACAGCTTGTGTTAAGAAACGCAGATAGTAACGCCATCGATATTCAAGATATTCGGGTATCTGATGGAGAACAAACCGTGGAATTTAGTGAAGAGCAAAATATAGCTGTTTCCGATACTGAAACAGTTTTGCTAGAAGATTTTGCGGAATCTAGTGAGTCCAATGATTTAGACGTGTCTATTAGCTACGATAGCGGGGCATTAACAGGTTTGGAGGCTTCAGGCAGTATTTCAGGTCAGTTGGAGATACTTGAGCGGGACGTATCGTTCAGCTTTGACCCTGAAGATCCAGAAGAAAGAGAAGATGTGACATTTACCAGCGAAATTAATGAGGGAGAACTTGAAGGCAGTATTGAACAATTAAACTGGGATTTTGATGATAGCTCAACAGATCAAGGAGAGGAAGTACAACACGATTTCAATGAAGAAGGAAGTTATGCTATAGAACTTGAAGCAGTAACTACTGAAGACTCTTACACTGTAACTAGAACTGTCCCAGTATCAGAATCTGAGACAGAGCCTGCATCAGTCGAAACACTGGAGGCCTCAGAAATAACAGGGGACTCTGCAGAATTAAGAGGTAATATTACAAATGAAGGAGGCGAAGAACCTGAAGTAAGATTTAACTGGGGTACAACAGAAGAAGATCTGGATGAGGTCATAGAGTTAGGCACTAGTACTGGAGAGTTTAGCGAAACCATAGAAGATTTAGATTCTGAAACTAGTTACTATTTCCAGGCCGAAGCAGAAAATAGCGGAGGTACAAGCACTGGGGAAACGTTGATGCTGGAGACAGAAGGCTTAGATACTATGACATGGACGATATACGAATGGAGCGTATCAGATCAGGAGCCTGAAGCAGAACTCGCCCAACTATCAGCTACAGACGACACCTATGACGGCGGAGAATACATAGCAATGTCTATGAGAGGATCTATAAGCGAAACATCAAGATACGATGACTTCCAGACGCTCGAAGGAGCCACAATAGAAGATTTTGAAGACTCTGACACGTTAGACAACTACAATCAAAGACAAGGAAGCGAATACTTAGACACAGACAATCCTCCAGAAGGAGAGAGATCTCTAGCGTTTGAGGGATGCTGTGGCAGCGGGAGAATAGGAGGCCCAACAGAAGTAGATCTTACTAGAGACAAAGGAATAAGCTTCTTATCACAAGCAGACGACACTGACCTAAACGTTGCAGTCCAATTCATGGGAACAGACGTAGACAGTGACGGATTCTTCACAGAACAAGGCTACGGAGTCAGAATAGACGGGACAGAAAGCGAAAAAGCCATCCAGAGATACGACGACGGAGAACCAGAACGCATAGCAGAAGACGACTACACACATACAGGAGGCCCATACTACCATGAAGTACAGTTCGAATAGCACATGGACTCTTCGGGATTTGAACCCGAGGCCTCTTCCCTGCCAAGGAAGCGTTCTGCCAGACTGAACTAAGAGCCCATGATAGCTGTGTAGGAGTTTCTCTCGTTAAGGCTTTTTATAATAAATAATTGTTTAAGGGGAAAAGAACTTTTTTATCTTGGTGCTAAAGTTATCCAAGCAAGTCTACTTCATCAACAGATTTTACTCCGTCATCTAAAATCACTTTGTATCCCTTTCCAGTATCATAGCTTGAAGCATTCAATACAGTAGTGCCCATTAGTTCTCTTTCGCCGTAGGCTTCGTGAACGTGGCCATTACACCATAAGGCAGGTTTGAATCTGAGAAGAATCTCTCTAAACTGCTCAAAACCGATTCTTTTACCGCTATTAATGAGGTCTCCAATCTTCTTAGGAGGGTAATGAGTTCCTATTATCATTTTGT
>LKMX01000012.1 GCA_001564035.1 Nanohaloarchaea archaeon PL-Br10_U2g27 | reverse complement strand
GGATAGCTGCGTCTCTTGTTGATTCATTTTCTTCTATTCTGCCGCCTGGAAAGTTCCAGAATCCAGTGCTGGATGTGTGTTCACTGCGCTGCAAAATCAGGTATTTTCTGCCATGTTCGGGTATGACGGTTGCTACATCGCCGTTCACCACTCCTAAATTTTCAAAGGCCTTGTACTGGCCCAATGTCTCGTATTCATCGAACTCTGTAAGCTCTATCCATTCGTAATCTGTGTGTTCTTCTCCGAGTTCGACGTCTCTGGACTCTGACTCCATCAGTACAGGCGCCAGAGTCCACTTTGAATCGACTTCGCTAGGGTACTCTTCTCCAACTTCAAGTACTTCGGCTTGTAGCCCTGTCTCTTCTTCAAGTTCTCTCAACGCTGTTTCTCCTATACTTTCTCCTTTTTCTACTTTTCCGCCTACGACTTCCCAGTAGCCGTCTTCGGCCCGTTTCGCTAACAAGTATCTATCTTTGTAGCGTACAACGTTGGCAGTGACTTCTCCAGTGTATTTACTCAATATTTACACCTCTGTAATAATCCAGATTTTCAAGCACAGGTATTGCATATGCGGCATCTCTATGTAGCTCAAGATTTCTAAACGCGTCAGGCCTTATCCATCTATAATCTCGGTGCTCTTCTGACAGCTCCACTTCTGTCTCCTGAACCTCTGCATAGACTATAGTACAGTCAACTTCTATCTTTTCTCTTATCACTATGTCAAGTAGCTCTTCGCTGTTTCGAATATTCAGGCCTATTTCTTCAGCTATTTCCCTCTTAGCGCATTCAGAAATGTCCCCTGACTCAACTTTTCCGCCGGGCAGCTCCCATTTCCCAGACATAAAATCATCTCGCTCAGCCTTCCTAAGCGCTAGTACGCGGCCATCAGGCCTTTTGAGAACTGCTTTAACAACTTTCATAGGTCTTGTTGATAATGAGGCTAAAAACTTTTAAACATAAAGCTATAACTGTAACTTAGTATGACGGCCTTGGTTAATACTACTTGGCTTACTGGAAACATGTCTATGCTGGTGGATTCAGTGAGCCTTAACTATAACCACAAGGCCAAGGCTAAATTCTGCAAAATTATCAGGGTTCTGGAAGAGTAAAGCGGGATGAAGCACCTTGGCCGATCATGGCAAGGCTGCTGACCGTAAAAACCTCAAAAAATTGAAGACCGGTTTTACCAGTTCAAATCTCTATCTCTACGGAACGTTGGACTGGGGCAAAAACCGAGCGGACTGTTCTCGCTTACTAGGTGAGGACTGTCCGTCGACCCCTTATTTCGATCACATCCCCCAAAAAAGATTGAACAAACCCTTACAAAGGTGAAAAAAGAAAATGAACGCAAACACGCGAGACTTCGAAGCAGAGCTTGAAGCACTTGACCAAGAGTTGCAGATAGAAGCAGCTCAAGTTCAAGCAGGCACAGAAGTCGTTCGAGCTACAGCACTTTAAGAACTCAAAGACTGAAAGACTCAGTCTTGGTAGGCAGCAGACTCAAAGGCCGCCCAGCCGTTAGCCATAGAGTCGAGCATCGAAGTAAACGATCTAGCAGGTTTTATGACCTTTCGACGGCCTTGAGAACCCTCTCTGGCATCACGATACTCCAGATACTCGTATTTTATTACTCCTAGACGCCGGAGCTTAGGCAAAATATTGTTTTTAAGGTTGGAGAGGCCTTTCTCATGCCCCCATTCATCGAAAGAGTTTAATTTTTCAGAGTCTATCTCGCCTTCTTCTTTCAGCTCTCTCAAAAAGATTTTAGCATACTTGTTTCTCTTAGGAGACTGCTCTTCAGGGAAAAAAAGATCAACGATCTTTTCCCAGTTCCAAGCCCTCTCACTCAACTTATACTTCTGCCTGTCCTCAGGCACTGCGATAGAGTTTTTAGTTACAATAGTCGAAGTCTTGCGTGCGGTCGCATCAACAAAAGGATGATCGGACATATACCTTCTTTATGAAGACTTGTTTAAATTTTTGATTCCTGATATTTTCGATGCGAAGAGCTAAAAACCATCCGACACCAACCACTAACTATAGATGAGTCAAAAAGGCGTTACCCCTGTAGTAGCAGTAGTTCTCCTCATGCTGATAACCGTGGCAGCAGCCGGAACGCTCTGGGCCTTGATAGGAGACCAGCAAGAAGCAGTAGAGGACTCGGCCCCAGAGACATCGCTGGACGTCGACCACATCAACTTCGAAAGCTGTTGGCACGAAAACGGAGAAACACATATAGCAGTAAGAAACGAGGCCACAGGAGAAATAGATAACAGCATGATAGACGCAGAAGTTGACGGCGCCCCTCAAGACGTCTCACTAGACCCTGAAGGCCTAATAGCGCCGCATCACACCTTTCATGCGGAAATTGACGAAGAAGTTGAAGCAGGGCAAGAAGTAGCACTATGGATGGAAGGAGAATCAATAACAACTAACTGCTTCGAACTAGAATAAAAAGGGAAAAGATAAAAAGATTTCTAGCTAAAATGTAATTCTATGAGAAAATTACTCACAGTAGCGCTTATCCTAGTGACGATTACCGGCCTAGCATTTGCAGGTCAGCACGAACAGGATGATAGCGAGGCAGAGCTAGAAGTTGAAGCCCAAGGAGTGGAAAGCGCAGATAGCGCTCAAAACGATTCCCTCGAAGACATGGAAAGAGATGAACTAATAGCACAGATAAACGAGTTAAGAGAAGAAGTGAACCGACTACAGTCTGAGCTAGACCTCCAGAACCAGTCAGGGGCTGAAACACCCGAAGAACCAGAACAAGAAACGCCAAACCAAGACCAAAACGACACAGAGCCTGAACAACAAGCAGAAGAAGCACTAGATGAAGCAGAACCAGAAGGCCCTAACGAAACAAGAGAAGAAACACCTGGCGAAGACACACCGAGACCAGGATTCGTTGACAGAATAACCAGCGGAATCTTCGGATAAAAAACACCAATTCTTTATTTCAATTTTAACCCTCTTCTTCTTTACTAATGACCTACAGCCAACTCTCCGAAGAACAACTAATACAGGCCTTAAAACAGTTGGAAATAGAGCTTGACAGAACACAGAAAGAGGCCTCAGAATGGGAGCAAAAGGCCAAGAAAGCCAAAGCAGACTTTGAAAACTACAAAAAAGACGAAGAAAAAAGGAAGAAAGCTTCACAACACGAAGCAAAGAAAAATCTGGCAGAAGACCTGATAGAAGTAATCGACAATTTGGAGAGAGCCATATTATCCGCGAACGAAGACTCAGCACTACTCCAAGGAGTGAAAATGGTGGCGGACCAACTATACGAAAAACTAGAGAAAGAAGGCCTGCAAAGAATCGATGCCGAAGGCGAAGAGTTTGACCCAAATCTGCATAAGGCCGTAGAGAAAAAGAGCGATGGCAAAAAAGTTTTAAAAGAAAAACGAAAAGGCTACATGTTCGGCAACAAGGTTTTACGAGAATCAGAAGTGGTTGTAGGAGATAAGTAAGAAAAGAGTATGAAATTATTAGTCCGGATTATCCAGGACTAATCTTAGTTATACCTTGTCCATCCCCTATAATCCAGAGCCCTTCTTGATCAAAAGCTACATCTCTTAATCTAGAGGTAGTATTGTGTCCCTCCGAGACATAAAAGACTTCATTCTTCTCTAGTTGGAGCTCATCATTAAATTCAAACCTGTGTAAATGTCTGCCTCTTAGACTTGCTACAAACATGTCTCCATACCATTCGTGTTCTGGATCATCTACTATGGTAATTCCGCTAGGTGCTAGGGTATATGTCTGGGTGCAGAAAAGAGGCTGGCTCTGATTTTTACGTAAAGGATCTGAAGCTTGACACGGTTCCGGCCAAGAGTATGTCTCGCCCTTCTCTATTATTCTTATTTCATCTCGGCGCCACGGCCCATGCTGACTAATCATCAGAGTGTCATTTTCGGGATGGAAAGCCATTCCTTGAGGGTTTCTTAGTCCTTTAGCATAAACTTCGTTGCTCCAAGGGTTATCTTCCGGGATAGCTCCATCGAGTTCTAATCTGAGTATTTTTCCGCCTAGATAATCTGATTTATTGGCTTTTTCAGGTGAAAATGCATCTCCAGTGGTTACATAGAGATGTTGATTTGGTCCAATTTCTAATCTTCCTCCGTAATGTTCTTTATAACCGGGTATCTCATCTACTAGGACTTCTTCATTTTTTAGGTTATCTTGGCCGAGCTCAAAAGAGGAAACTCTGGAATAACCCTCCTTGTAGGTGTAATAACCGTAAATTTTGTTGTTTTGTTGAAAGTCTGGATGTTTTGTTATACCTAGGAGTCCTGAGCCCGTATGGCCGTCTTCAACTTCTAAGTTGTACTCTCTTTCAACTTTTTGATCATCTATGTAGTAAATATTTCCGCCTCTAGTAGAAATTAGCATTTTTGAGTCGTTGAGTATTTCAATGTTCCACGGTCTTGTTAAGTGGTAAATAGGGCCATCTCTATAGTTAGATATTAATTCATCTGCTTTCTTTGAAGTAGAATAATTTTTTTGAGTTAGAGGCGCAGTTATATGGTTAGCTCTATCCGACTTCACCGATACCTTATTTACTCCATCTGAAGTTCTTATGCATTTATCTGGCTCGCCCTCTTCTGGCGCCCACCAGTCCTCACATATAGTATATGTCTGTTCCAGCGTCGACTTATTGCACTGATCAAAACCGCACTCCCAAATTGTCTGAGTTTGACTATTAGATTCGCTCGAATGATAAGAGAAGCTACCATCGTAAATACGATTATCTAGATTCTGATAGCCTATGGGTTTTGAGATGTTTCTATTCTCTTCTACATCTTGAGCATCAGTCTCTTGTGCTGTAAAATTGAGTTCAGCTTTAAAAGACTCAGAATTATGAATTAGAGTTCCTGCCACCAATAGTATAATAATTAATATTACTACTGCTACTCTGATCCTCATATACAGATTTAATTTGTAGAATATAAATTATTTAGCCATTCTATTAATACAACTAAGTTAGTCTTTTAGCTCCTCCCAACTGTTTAAAAATTTTTATTCACGTAATCAAAAACGTGGTGAGTTAATTAAAATGGCAAACATAATCGGAATCGATCTAGGAACAACAAGGAGCGCAGTAGCAAAAATCGAAGACGGAGAACCAAAAATTCTGGAAAACAGCGAAGGAGAAAGAGTAACTCCATCAATAGTGGCTTTTGACAGCGATGAACGACTAGTTGGAAAGCCGGCTAAAAACCAGATGTTGACCAACGAAGAAAACACAGTCAAATCGATTAAACGCCACATGGGAGAAGACTACACTGTAGAACTAGAAGGAGAAGACTACACGCCACAAGAAATCTCCTCCATGATCCTGCAAAAACTGAAGAAAGACGCCGAGGACAAAATCGGCGGAGAAGTAACCAAAGCTGTCATTACAGTGCCAGCCCACTTTGATGACACACAAAGACAAGCGACGAAGGACGCAGGAGAGATCGCAGGCCTTGAAGTCGAAAGAATCCTAAACGAGCCGACAGCAGCTTCTCTAGCATACGGATTAGACGATGACAGAGAGCAAAAAATACTGGTATACGACTTCGGAGGCGGAACCTTTGACGTCACAGTCCTAGAAATGGGCGACGGAATCTACGAAGTCCAGTCAACTGAAGGAGACAACAACCTAGGCGGAGACGACTTTGACGAAAAAATAGTGGACTGGATCCTCGACAAATTCGAAGAAGAAAACGACATCAGACTGGAGAACGACGAGGCCTTGCAGCGAATCCGTGAAAAAGCAGAAGAAGCGAAAAAAGAACTCAGCTCAAAAAAGAAGACAAAAATCACAATACCATTCATCCACCAAGAAGACGGAGAAACCTTTAACATCGACTACGAACTCACAAGAAGCAAGTTCGAATCACTAGTCGAAGACCTAATACAGAGAACCACCGACCCAGTTAAGACAGCAGTTGAAGACGCAGGCCTAGAAAACTCAGACCTAGACGAAGTAATCCTAGTCGGAGGAACAACCAGAATACCAGCAGTCAAAGAACACGTACAAGCAATCACAGGCCTAGAACCAGACCAAAGCGTAAGCCCAGACGAAGCAGTAGCTATAGGAGCAGCAATCCAAGCAGGAAGCATCAGCGGACAGATGGACGACATCCTACTACTCGATGTAGCCCCATTATCACTGGGCGTAGAAGTTAAAGGAGGCCTGACTGAGAAGTTGATTGAGAAAAATACAACTGTTCCCGCTGAAGAAAGCAAAACATTTACAACAGCACAAAACAACCAGACCACTGTAACAGTAAACGTAGTTCAAGGAGAAAGGGAGATGGCTCGGGACAACAAAAGTCTAGGCCGGTTCAATCTTGAAGGGATCCCTCCTGCACAGGCAGGAATTCCGCAAATCGAGGTAACATTCGAGATAGACGCAGACGGCATTCTACAGGTAAGCGCAGAGGAAAAACAGAGCGGAGAAGAAGCAAGCATCACAATCGACGAGGCCTCACGCCTTGATGACGAAGAAATAGAAGAAATGAAAGAAGAAGCAGAGAAACACGCAGAAGAAGACAAAAAGAGAAGAGAATTTATAGAAACCAAGAACAAGGCCGACACCATCATCAGCCAAGCAGAAACGCAGATCGAAAACTTTGAAGAACAAGTAGATGAAGAAACAGTCGAAAACATTCAGGACGCAGTAGAACAAGTTGAAACAGCAAAAGACGAAGCAGAAGAAATCAAAGATCTTGAAGAAGCATCAGAACATATCGATGACGCTATTGAAGGCCTAGAAAGCGAGCTACAGGAAATCGGTAAAGAAATGTACGGCGACCAAGCAGGAGGAATGGGCGGCTTCGATCCGGGCAACATGAGCGAAGAAGACCTGAAGCAAGCAGCACAAAACATGAACATGAGCCAAAACTCGGAGGACGATGTAGTTGATGCAGACTACGAAGAAGTCGACACAGAAGAGGAGAAAGAAGAGTAATGTCCTCTTCTCCCTCATTTAATTTCAAAATATCAAAGCTGCTGAGGCCTCAGGCCGAATGCAGTTTAAGATGATCAAACTCTCTAGGTGAGTTTGTTGGCGAAGGAATACTACCAGCTCCTAGGAGTAAGCGAAGACGCCACACAGAAAGAGATTAAGAAAGCTTACAGGAAGAAGGCTAAGAAGTATCATCCAGACTCTAACAGTGACGAGGCCGATGAGGAGAAGTTCAAAAAAATCAACAAGGCCTACGACGTTCTAAGCGATGAAGAAAAGCGGGAGAAATACGACAGGTTTGGTAAAGCTGGAGTCCAGGGAAGTGCTTCTACAGGTCAGCAGCGGGCAGCTTCGCACTTCCAAGATATTTTTGAAGAAATCTTTGGAGGCGGAAGCAGAGGCCGTTCAAGAGGCCAGAATTTGAAGATTAATACAGAAATAACGTTGGAAGAGGCCTACAAAGGAGTTGAAAAGACTGTTAAAGTATCACGAAATACTATGTGTGATGCCTGTGACGGTACTGGCGCCGAAAACGGAGAAACGCGTAGATGTCCTTCCTGCAACGGCCAAGGCCGAGTTAGAGAGGTTGAGCAGTCGTTCTTCGGCCGCCGGCAAGTAGTTAAAGAGTGTTCTAAATGCAGAGGCAGAGGCAAGGTTCCTGAAAAACACTGTGAGGCCTGTCAAGGTAAAGGCGTAAAAGAATCAAGTGAGAAGATTACCTTCAGTGTTCCTCAAGGCATTGAAGACGGGCAAAGGCTGCGTTTAGAGAATAAAGGTCATGAGAACCGTGAAGGCCGTTCCGGCGATCTGTACGTATATATTTCTGTTATGCCTCATGAGGAGCTTGAAAGGCGAGGCAGCGACCTATACACTGTCAAGAAAATAGGTGTCGGAGACGCGGCGCTCGGCTGCAGCATAGAAGTAAGCCATCCTGAGAAAGAGATAGAGGTTGATGTACCCTCTGGAACCCAACCAGGACAGGTTCTAAGAGTGTCTGGTAAAGGCATGCCTGAGCGTTTCGGTACAGGAGACCTATATATCAAAGTAGATGTAGAAATACCAGAAGAGCTATCTGAAGAGGAAAGAAAAGTATTTGAAGGCCTAAGGAAAAAACCTGAGAGTTCAAAATCATTTTTTGAAACTGTAAAAGACTTCATCAACTGATTTTAAACCACGCAAAGTTTTCTCAAGCCGAAAATATATCAAAAATGTCTTAAAGTTTTAATAATCTCTACGATACATGGCTGTAGTAAGCATCTCGCTTAACGAAAACTTGCTAGAAAAACTCGAAGAGATAGAGAAATCAGTAGGATACTCCGGAAGAAGCGAAGTTATCCGAACAGCCGTCAGAGACTTTATAAGCCAGAATAAAGAGCTCGAAGAACTTGAAGGCCTAAAAACAGCCGTTCTAAACGTCAGACACGACGAAGGAGTTGATTTAGATATTCATAACCACCAAGGCCTTGTAAGATCTCAGCTTCACGATCACGATGACGACGGAAATTGCATTCAAGTTTTTATTTTACAAGGCGAATCCGAAGAAATAATTGAAATGTTCAAATTGATTGAAAGTCGGAAAGGAGTATTAAAAGCAGATTTATCAATCTAAGACAAACAAAGTTGCGGCAAAGTTTACGAATTCGAAACTGATAAACCTGCGGTTTCAAAGAATGATTTATGAAACTCGCACACACCATGCTTAGAACCGGATGCCCAGAAGAAATGATCGAATTTTACGAAAAGGCCTTTGGCTTTGAACTAAGAGAGAAGAAGGAGATGAAGACTTTCACACTCTACTTCTTGAGAGCTGAAGACCAGACCGCTGAAATCGAGTTAACCTACAACCACGGAAAAGATGAAAAATATGAGAAAGGCGAAGGATTCGGCCACATAGCCATCCACACTGATGAAGACCAGTCATTAGAAGAGGCCTACGAAAAAGCTGTTGAGGCCGGTGGAGAAGATTATAGGCCTCCAGAAGAGTGTCCTGGTAATTATGGTTTTGTAAAGGATCCTGAAGGTTACGAAGTTGAAATCCTGGCCAGAAGCAGCTGATCCTAGCCAATTTCTTTCAATTTATTATTTATATCCTGCATAAACCAGGGCTGAAGCTTTTTACCCGGGTTGAAAATACCATTGTATTCCTGTAGTACAAACTTGATTGTAAGCAAGTCTTTCCGGTACTCTTCCGGATCACCGTTTTTCACCGCTCTTTTAACTTCTAAATACTGAAACTCTGCGTAAAGCTCTACTACCTCTCTCAAAAGCTCGGGGCCTCCCTTACCATCGATAACTCTCAAAGTTGTTGCGATTGAACCCTTATTAGATGTTTTCAACCTGCTCACTATATCTTTAGCATCTAGGCCTATAGAGGCAAGCTCTCTATCTAACATATCGAAAACTTTTTTCTCCTTTTCCTCTATTCCGCTTCTGTCAGAGCCACTAACAATAGACATAGTATAACAATAAAACAGAATCTCTTGCTTTTAACAATTGCCTATATATCCAATTTGCCTATCTATCTAAGATATCATTAGAACAGAGTCACTAGACCTGCTCCAACAGCCACAAGGAACGAATGCAAAACAAGTGTGCCTAAGGCCGAAGCTATAACGAACTTTCTAGAGTCAAAACCTTCAACTGCTGCAGGAATCGTCAGCAAGCCTCTGATAAACGGTATAAAGTTCGAAATAGTGACTGCTTTAAGCCCCCGCTTTTCAAAAGATCTGAAAATTTTATCCATATTCTCGTCAGATATTCTGATTACTTGGCTGTGATGAAGATCTTCCAAATTCTTGCCTTTGAACCTGTTAAACAGCCAGTACTGGCCTGCTGTAGATGAGGTAACAGTTATAACAAGAATAGTCAGGTAAAACTGGGACTGTGTCGCATAGAGTATAACCGCAGCAGGAAGTAAAAAATCCGTAGGCAGCATCTTGCCAATTAAAGCACCCTCCATAAAAAACACAACCGCCAAAAACGGCAGGCCTAGAGCGATCAAAAACTCCATAGTCAAGGCCTCAATCCCTAACAATATTATTCACCCTGCTCGCAAAATCAGTTCTAACCGATAAAAAACTGTTTTTAACCCTGCTCAAACTTCTCTCAAGAAGCACAGAGTGCGCCAAAGACGAGATTAAAGAAAGACAAATCGCAGATTTAGGGATCAACGCCCGTTGACAGAAACCCCGTTTAAATTCTTGGTAACGCGGAGTCTGCCTAACACTCGATAACAGAGTGAAATAGTCAAACCATTTCAACACCTTATTAGCGTTCAAACCAGAGTATTCATGATCGATAAGCGTCACTTTATCACCCACAATCATGTTTGATACTCTAAAATCTTTCAGCGCAACACCTCTAGAATGAAGCCTGGGAAGAAAACTTCCTACCTCCTCACCCAATCGATAGGCCTCTGCAGCACTACAAGAGTTAAGGTACTGGTAGCCCGAAATACCTTCAACTCTCTCAAACTCAATCATGTTCTCAGACATACTGATTATTTCCGGCGTATCCAGGCCTGCAGCCTTTATCTCATCCTTAACCTCTACCTCATTACTCATCCTCTCTTCTCTATCCAAATACCTAAAATTGAAAGCCAAGAAATCGATAGCAGTAGCGTAAAAACTTGTCAAAGGATAACGCGGATAAATCTTAATCACAGTATCGTCTTCAGAAAAATATACTTCATTAGTCAGGCCTTCCTGATCCATATCAGCATCCTCCACCTTCTCCTCCATCCTCTCATCCATCACACAAACAATTAGGCCTAACTCCGATTTAAGAGTAGTCAAAAAAGCAGGTTCCGCCTTATTTTAACTAACATGAAAAATCCTGTTCCAGACATTGTTTTAAATTAGCAGACATAGTTTATCAATCAAAGTAGTAAAAGACGGCTTCAAAGAGGCTTAAGCAAAATTTAACGTGTATAACATGCCGTATACGTTTCAGTAACTATTTTCAACTGTAACAAGAGGTTTTTAACTCGATCTTCATTGTTCTATCTATTGACGTTCATAACTTACGGAGATGATCATAAATGGTAGATAAAGACTCGAGGCCTGAAGCAGAGGCACTAGTACCTGTAGAGGATGAACAGGTAGCACATAACAAGAACCAAACCAGTAAACAATCTTCCGGAATAGGAAGAAGAGGATTCGCAAAAATGGCTGCAGGAGGACTAATAGGGCTTGGAGGCCTCGGAGGAGCTTTCCTAGCCAGCTCATACAGAGGAGGTGACGCAGAAGGGTCTTCACCCTCAGACTACGAAGAAAGCGGTAGCGACCTCAACGAATCAGAAGACAACATATTCAATCCTCCAGAAGACGAAGCAGACACGTCTCCCGTAGACGGAATTAACGAAACAATAGATGACGATGACACGGACGACGACACAGACATAGCTGTAGACGACAGCACCTACTTCCTCGAAGGAAACGTAGAAATCGACATGGACTCTCTAGACCCTATTATGGAGGCCTCAGATGTTGTGCTCGGAGTGCAGGAGAACGGCGACCTCATTGCCTACAACGAAGAAGTAGAGGCCGACGCAGGATACAACCCATTATGGAGGTTCAGAGCAGACACGTTCCCTGACACCGAATTCTACGATGTAGAAAACCCTCACCCAATGGAACAACTCTACGAAGATCTTGACGGAAACGTAGAAGAACTCACGGAAGAAATGGTTAATGTCTTCTACGACGAAGACGAAGACGGCGGCAGCTGGGAAGACCACAGCGAATACGCCGAAGCAAGCTTCGAAGAGCTAAAAGAAGGCCTCATAGAATACGGCAACACAGGCCAAGCACAAGACTACTTTTTCGATAGGACCGCAAGCCTAGACGAAGACCAGCCCGTGCTTGAGTCCGAATGGAGAGAACTAGTCCAAGACGGGCTTGAAGCCGAAAACGGCTACTAACCAACGGTGATAATAAACATGAAAAACAAGGCCTTGGTTTTAGGACTGATTCTCGTTGTAGGCGCAGGTTTAGCGGTTTTACCTACAGTTTCCGCTGAATGGGGTGGCGGCGACGGAGACCCCAACACAGGCGATTCTCCTGAAGACGATAACGATGATAGTGGCGATGACGGAGATAGTTCAGATGAAGATGATTCAGACAGCGATTCTGAGTGGGGTGGCGGCGACGGAGACCCCAACACAGGCGACGATAACGAAGGAGAAGTGCCTGAAGACGACGATTCCGACGACTCAGATACCGGTTCGGGAAGCTCAGGAAGTTCCAGCGGAAACGTCCACGTGATTGATGGCCTCACAGCCGACAGTCTAGACGCATGGCTTTCAGAAGAGAGCATCTCCCTAGGCAGTTCCACAACGGTTGAAGGCGACTTAGATGATGAAGACAATGAAGACAGAGAGATAGAAATCTACCTTGAAGACGAACACATGGCAACAGCAGTAACGAATAGTGATGGAGTGTTTGAAGAAGAGATAACGCCTGAAAACGCAGGAGAACAAACAGTAAGAGTAGAAAAAGACCACCTAGATGTGGAGCTAGATCTGCAAGTGACAGACGGAGATCTCAGCATAGATGGCTTAACCAGCACGATCGGAGATCAAGCAGGAGATAGAACAACAGTCTGCGGAAACGTGAACTCAAATACCGAAGACACCGAGGTAACACTCTACCACAACGACCAAGAATTTGAGACACAAACAGGAACAGGCCAGATATGCTTTGATCCAATCCTCCAAGAAGGCCAGAACAACTTCAGAATGATAGCTGAAGCCAACGGAGAAACAGTAGAAGAAGAAACATCCCGCGATATAGGAGAAAACGGTAATGGAGAAACACCGGACGAAACACTCACAGGAAGCTTCCTAGGATCGACAGCACGCACAGGCCTGCTAGGGATTTTAGGCCTGCTAGGGATATCAGGTGCGGCAGCATTCCTCATGCGTAAGAAAGGTTACACAATCACGCGCCAGCCCGTATAAGCCACAACCCCTCTCTACTTATTCTCTTCTTTTTTCTTTCTCATAGCCTGCAAATCCTGCACTTAATAACTTCTCTAAGATTTCATCAACAGTTTCATCAGCTTCCTCAATACGTTCAGGATCAACCTCCATAACAAAACCAGAAGCAATATTAGGAGATGCAGGCACAAAAACAACCTCATTCCCATCCGCCGTTTTATTACCCGTCTTGAAGCCAGGCCTCACAACACCGCCGACATCCACCCTCACAGGTTTTTTGAACCTATCCTCTTCAAACACATCTGCAGAAGCAGTCTTCGCTAACTTGTAAACTCTTCCCAAAAGCGGCAACTTATCAAAAACACCGTCAACAACGGTTTCCAACCTCCTGCCTACAAAAGACCTAGCCACGTAACCGGAAAAAACAACAACTCCGCCAACCAATACTAGAACTAAAAGAAACGTAAAGGCCTGATCTGCTAGCGGAAAACCCGTCAACATTACTGCCTCAATACCCAAAAAGTCTGAGAGCGCTCTGTAAACCCATAGTGTCAACAGCACCACAGCCAATACTGGAAACAGTAAAACTAGGCCTGCAATCGCAGACTTTCTCACACCAGATTTCAGGCCTTCAGCACTCATCATCTCACTCACAGTCTAGCTATACCTCCGTCTATGCAAAAAGGTTTGCATGAGCGAATTTTTATTATCTGAAGAAGCTTTACTCAAACTCTCAGCCTTCTCACAATATCGAGAATGTTCGCAAAAGTAGAACAACATGCTGGTTATTAACAACGAACATTCCACATTATTTAAAACCTTTTGAGACTCTTTTGCAATAACAACAGCTCATAAGAGAGTTCAACAAAACCAAACAACCTTGCTAGGAAAAGTCAGGCCTCAAAAAATGAGTTCTGACAACCAGTCACAGACGAAAAAGAACAGAGAGTCCCCACAAAGCAACTAAGCCACATAAACATGTACAGGCCAGAACTTCTAGAAGAGATTTAGATTCAGACAGAAAAAAGTAGTTAGTTTAGCACAAGTGTTCGCCAAATTTTAACACTCATCAAAATAGACATTATGTGTTTTCCCTCATATCTTGTCTCTTTAGGCATGCCCAATCAAACAAGATATTCTGAGAGGCCTCCTAAGCCGCCTCAGCTATCGAAAAAACGCTGTTTCAAAACACCTAGAAGAAAATCGTTCAATTATTTTCAGAACTTACAAAAACATTTTGACGCTCCCGGAATTTTGCTGAGTGTTTGGCTTTTTTGAACACTCATTTTTTGACATGTGAGAGACTTATCTGAAAAATCTCGGATTTTTCTCAAAATAGGCTAACACAAAGAAGGTATAACAGATGCGAGTGAATGAATGAGTCATACAGATATAGAGAAAATATACCTTCTTTATTATATGGCGTATCTAGACCGCGACCCCTTGATGAAGCGTCAAACAAATGCCAAGAAACACGATCTTCTATACTTATGATATACCTTCTTTGTGCTGAGGCTTTTCTGAAAACACCAGTTATCAGGCCTAAAAACCGTTGAGTGTTTGAACTTTTTGAACACTCATTTTACTTGGATAATTGATTTGACGCCTTTTTTCTTTAGTCTTAGTTTCACAGGACTTACATGGCTTCTTCCCATTATGGCAGCTCCTAAAGAGTAATTGTTTGACTGCATTATCTGTGTAATTTGTTTTGCCATGTATTCTTCTCTCGCGGACGAAGTTTTGTTGAGAATTTCATTAGCCACCGACGCTTCTTTTCTTGAGGCCTGGCCTTTTCTAGCTTTGTTCATCAATGCGTTTACGCCGCTAGCTGTAGATGGTGCATTGGCTATGTTTTTAGCAGCCGAGGCATAAACTTTGTCTTGCGGCAAGTCGATAGTGTAGACCTCTGCATCAAAATTCCTTATAATAACGCCTATACGAGGCAACAAAGTATTTTTTCTTGAATTCTTCTTGAACATTAAAGTCCTGAACAACGAAGTAATAGCAAGATCTTCTTCTCGACCAATAACAATTTCACCAGGAGAAATTATTTCTTCTACGCTTGCAGAAATGTCAAAAACCTTGAATAGAGCTTCTAAGGCCTCTTCGAGCTTTCCTACACGAAGTTTATACAGTGGAGACTTGTATCTGTCTTCTACTTCTTCTTTCTTAGTGACATCAAGATTAAAGGCATTGTAAACATGTGCAAGAGTAGGAAACGTCTTAAAGGCCTTCAGCAAATATTCAATCCTTTCTCCTTTTAGATCAGGAGACTCAAACATTATTGCTTCAATGCGAGTAGAAGCTAGAGTTTTGTGTATTTTAGCCGCATATTCTTCACTATTATGCCTGTCACCATATAAGTCCACTTTCACAGTAATCGTTCCTTAAAAGCTAGTTTAGAGGCCTAAAATAAAAGATTTTTTCGGTTTGAAAACCTCTAGAGCAGTTGTTCGCCTTTACCAAACACCCATTCTACTTCTTATTTACTAATAACTAACAACAAAGTATTTTAAAGTACATAGTATGTTCGTTAGTTTTACACATATTATTGTTCGGAAAACTTGAACACCCCCAAATCTGTTGTGAGTTTTTCACACCTTTCAACTCTAAAATCTAGGCCTGTAATCTCAGATGTATGAGAGCGGAGGTAGTTGCAGGATACGACAGAAGTGAAGAAGAGGAGTATTCGCATGAGTGTCCTTTCGTATTGATCAAAATAATCGCTGAGGCTACAGGCGGAGAT
>LKMX01000052.1 GCA_001564035.1 Nanohaloarchaea archaeon PL-Br10_U2g27 | reverse complement strand
CCGTCACGCCTAAATCTTCCATAACGCCTATCATGACCGGTCCTAGTATTAGGCCTGTGGCGATGTATGCGACTATAGTTGGCTGCCCTGTTTTACGGGCTAGAAAGCTTAGCAATGTCGCTGTAACTATTATCAGTACCAGGTCAGTTGTGAATACCTCAATCATGTAGTGCGTCCTCTAGCTCCTCCTGTGAAATAGGCCCCTTTCTGTAAATATAAATCTCACCGTTCCGCACTTCAGCGATGGTTGAAGTAGGCCCGCTAGGTAAACGACCCTTATTCAAAACAAAATCAACTCTATCCAGCAAATCTTCAGAAATATCATCTACAGAATACGAGGTCTTTTCACCAGAAATATTAGCGCTCGTCGCAACCACAGGCCCTTCAGAAGCAAGCTCCCGAGCTAATGGGCTTGAAGAAACTCGGAACACAAACTTATCGTTCAAATTATCAGGAACACTGTCTTTCTTATCCACAACTAAAGTCAATGGCCCAGGCATAAACTCCTCAACCAAAACTTTTTCCTTTTCAGAAAGGTAAGCAAAATTCTCAGCCATCTCCAACGAGCTGACAATGACAGTGAGGCCTTTGCTCCGAGGCCTTTGCTTTGCCTCGTAAACTTTCTCCACAGCTTCCTCGTTTAATGCATTTGCTCCGAGACCGTAGGCCGTTTCCGTCGGATAGACTACAAGGCCTCCATCAGCAATTGTTTGCCGGGCTTTTTCTACCTTTTTCATACTTTTATCCCTTCAGGCCTCCAGTTCTGTTTGATTTCAGAGTTTTTTAAGTCTGTAAACTGTTTTCGCTTGGCTTTTTTGAGGCCTCTTTCTGCGATCATTGCTGCGTTGTCCATGCAGTATTGTTTGGGAGGGAAGTAGGCGTTGGCGTTTCGTTGCTCGCACATGGCTTCCACCATTTCTCTGAGCCGGTTGTTCATGGCTACTCCTCCTGTGAGCAGGGCTTCGTTGCTGTCTGCTTGGGCCATGGCTCTTTCTAGTGCTTCAACCGTCGATGCGTAAGCGTGTTCCTGGAATGTGTTGGCGATGACTTCGTCTTCGACTTGTCCGACTTTTTTCTCTAGTTCTGTTACAATGCCTGAGAACGAGAAGTCCATGCCTTTTACTGGGTAGGCGATTTCAATTATTTCATCGGTTTGTTCAGCTAGTTTTTCGATTTCAGGGCCTCCCGGGTGAGGGTATCCGAGTTTTCTTGCGAGTTTGTCGACCGCGTTTCCTAGTGCTATGTCCAGTGTTTCACCTACTATTCTGTATTGAGAGTTTTTCTCGGCTATCACTTGAGAGTTGCCTCCTGAAAGGTACAATGTTACAGGCCTTTCCGCATCTGTTGTGCGTTTACCGATTTCTATGTGGGCGACGCAATGGTTAACACCGATTAAGGGCACATCGTGTTTCTGCGCCAGTGTTCTGGCAGCGACGGCTCCGATATCTAGGCACTGCGGTATTCCCGGGCCTTGTGAGAACGCTACAGCATCTATTTCTCCTTCTAGGCCTTTTGAAATTATTTCGTGTGCCTTCTGGTAGTGGTGTTCAGCTGCTTTTCTCGGGTGTATACCGCCTTCCTCAGGCTGGTACATTGATTTCTCATTAGTGTATATCTGTTCTTCATCGATAGTTGATGCTGCGAACGTATGAGCAGTGGATTCAAGGCCTAGGATTTTCATGTGTGAAAGTTTACCGTGGTAAAAAGTTTAATGGCCTTTCCCGCATCGGCAAGTTCTTTAAAATACGTATTCTATATTGGTTTGGCTGGTTATGAGTAAAGAGCTTTATACCGAGGTCGTTGAGTACGTGGTGGAAGGCACGAGTTTTTATGAGAAGGACGTGCCTGATCTAGATTTGGAGACTAGTTGTTTTGTGTCTCATGAACGGCAGTGCGTGTTAAAGGTTCAGCTTGATGAGCTTGATGAACTGTTTCTGGAGTACGGTAAAGGCCTTCAGGGCTGTGAGACCGGTTCAGGCTTCAGGTATATGAGAGTTCTCAGAAGTCTTGGTGAGAAAAAGGTTGAAAGTATTGAAGAGGCTGCAGAGTTTTTGAACGGCAGATACAGTGTAAAAAAGTTCTGCTGAAAGGCCTAAGCCTCAAAAAGAGGTGAGAGATAATAAGAGAAAAATTTATTGGTGTTTGGTGTACTGGCACTTGCCGCAGCTCTTGCGGTCGTCGTGCTCTGCCAGAAAACTGCCGCATCTTGGGCATTTCTCTCCTTCATAATCTCCTTCTTCGTCGTATTTCTCGTATAGCGGTGATTCAGCGTGTTTAGGCATTTTTTGATTTCTCCTCTTTTCTAGGCCTGTTCTTCCATCCATTCGATGAATGTTTTGCGGTTTTTGCCTTTTTCTTCGGCTGCGATTGCTGTATCAAAGTCTGCAGATTCCATTTGGTTCAAGGCCTGTTTTGCGTCTGTGATTGTTCCCGATACGATGTCTTCGTATTCTGCTGTTGTTTCTGATGTTTCTGGTTCTTGTTCTACTGTTTCTTCTTCGAGTTCTTCATCGTATTCGAATTCTTCGAAAACGTGGATTACTGCTTTGGCTTTTTTGCTGCCATAGTTTCCGTAGACGTTTTTGACTTCTACGTTCTCTTTTTCTAGGCCTTTGTCTGCTGTTATTCGTGTTAGTACGTCTTCTTTGCTTGGAGTAGGTTCTCCACTGTGGTTTACTGTTGCTTCTACCTCTCTTCTTTCCATGAGAGGGTTTTCTTTTATTGATGTTATTTCAACTTCCATTCAAAAATCGCCTCCGCGATTTTTTGCATGTCCAGAAAATTTGTAATTTTCGTCCATATTATTGTTTCACCGTTTATTTTACTCTTACTGCGTATCTTCCAGGGGTTTGGATTCCTGCTTCTTCAGCTATCTCAGATTCTGAGTCGTATACTACGATTAGTCCGCTCCATGAGCTTGATAGTACGTTGTTTTTGCATACTGGGCATTCGTCTGATTTCTCTACTATTCTTTTGCAGTCTGTGCATGCACGCGCCATTCGAAAAATCAGGCCTCCTCTTCTTCTGCTTCCGTTTCTTCTTTTTCTTCTTCGAACTTTTGGATCCATTCTTGTTTTCCTAGGCCTGGTTGTCTCATGGTCAGGTTTATTTTGTTTGAGTCTTTGTTTCCTAGGCTTACTGCGATTATTCTTGCTGTTACTACGTCGTTTGCTCCTAGGCTTTTTTCTTGTTCGTCGCTGGTGAGCATCAGGTTTTCTTCGTCTAGGTTCATGTAGTCGTCCGTTACCTGTGAGATGTGGCATAGGCCGTCGAACGGTCCGATTCTGATAAATGCTCCGAATTCTGTTAGGTCTACTACTTCTCCGTTGATTACTTCGTGGAGTTCTGGTTGGAACACTATTGCCTTGTATCTGGCTGTGTAGTGGATTCCTGCGTCTTCTGGCTGGATTTCTCCGCCCTCGATTTCTTCGACTTCTTCGACCGCTATTACTACGCCTAGTTCTGGGTCTATCTCGCCTTCTTTTTCTGCTATTAGACCGTTCTGGACGCTTTCTTGGAGATCTTCCCCGAGATGTTGGGGAGGAACTCTTACAGAGTCCTCGATTGTAATTCGTTTGTACATTTATCTCTCTACCTCTACGGAACTAAAATCCAGTTTGGAACAAAGTTTTAATAGTGGTTTGTTCACAGCCCTAGATTCTCTGCTTCCAAGTAGCTCGATCCCCTGATATAAATTACAGGCCTTCCCTCTCTAAGTATCCTGTTTTTCAACTCTTTGTCGTTGGTAGCGACAACGAACTCGTCAGATAACCGGAAGATCAGATCATCTACAACACCCTCACCCTCAGTTTCAAGCACCTCTACGCCTTGGGTCTCAACCAGTTTCTGCACAAGAGACCCATAACGTCCAGACTCTATGCTTTTCGCTTCTTCAATAACGTCGTCCAGCGTGTATAACTCGTTATCGGGGAATTTTTCATCCAGCTCTCTAAAAATAGAGATGTTCATTTGAAACGGAGCTACCAAAAAGTTAGTGTCGAGCAGGATCTTTTGTTCCATAATCTCTTCTTTTGAACACTGGAGGCCTATTTATTTAACTGCTCTCTGCTTGAAGGTGTAACATGGATTTTGATTACAAGGCCTCATGCCTTAGAAGAATAGATATCAGGGCAGACTGTGAAATTGTTTCTAGCGGTCATAGGCCTCAAGCCGGGGATTTAGTGGTTGTGAAGATTTCGGAAGTCAATGAGAGTTATAGATCTCTTGACCTTGAGGGCGGGGAGCTAGTTGAGTTGGAAGAAGGCGATATTGTGGTAGGGGTTTTAGGTAATAGAGCAGGTGTGAAAGGTTATGTTGGAGAAGTTCCTTCAAATCTTTCTGAAAATATGAAACTGGCTTTTCTCGGAGCCGGAGGCCTTTTTGGAGAGTTTAAAGGTTCTACGAAAGAGCTGGATGATCCGTGTGAGGTAGAGTTCTTGGGTTATGTTGGCCGAGATGACGATATACTGAATATGAAAGATCATGGTATTGATACTTCTGATGAGTTGAGAGATGATGCCAAGGTGTTTGCGGTTACTTCTTCGAGAATGGACGCAGGAAAGACAACTTTAACCACTAGACTGATAGAAGAGTTGAGCCAAAATTACAGTGTTGGCTCGTTGAAGCTTACAGGTTCTGCTCGTGAGAGAGATAGGTTGAAAATGCTTGACGCAGGCTCCGAGATTTCATTAGACTTCGTTGATGCAGGCCTTCCTTCTACCGTAGATAATCGGAGAGATGTTGAGAGAGCTGCTAAAGGCCTGATAAACGAGGCTTTCGAGGAAGATATTGATTTTGTGGTTGTGGAGTTTGGCGCAGGCCTTATCAGCGAGTACTGTGTGAAAGAGGTTTTGAGAGATCTTGAAATCAAGAACCGTGTTTTCGGAGTTGGCGCCGCTGCTTTGGACGTTGTAGGCGCTTACGGTCTTGAAAAGGTTCTTAGCGATCTTGATTACGGTCTAGATTTTGTTTCAGGACCTATTACTGATACAGATGTGGGAAAGGATACTATTGAGGACTAT
>LKMX01000011.1 GCA_001564035.1 Nanohaloarchaea archaeon PL-Br10_U2g27 | reverse complement strand
TAGGAAGAGCTGTATATTGTCAGTGGGGGTTCCGTCTTCGTGGCCTATCCGGAGTTCTTCGTCTGCGAAAGTGTTGTTGAACTCTCCTTGTTCCCAGTCTTCTGTGTCTTCTACTTGTGTTGCTGTTGTCAGGCCTGTTATTGCTGTTAGGAGAATTAACGCGGTTATTGTTGTGTGTGCAGGCCTCATGTGGTAAGTGTTTTTTGGGTCTGCAGGTTTTTATCTGTTCCAAATCAGTTTATAGAAAGAGTTGTGGATGAGTGAGAAAGGGTTTTTTAGTTGAGTATTGATTTGATTCTGTTCATTTTTCTTTTGGCTTTGAGTAGTTTGGGTCTTTCGTATTCTTCTCCTGATAGGTTGGCTGCGAGTTGTTTTATTGCTATTGAGGCCGGTGAAAGAGGGTCGTAGGTTACGAGGGCGGTGTTTTCGAAAAGGGATTCTTTCATTTTTTGGTCGTAGGGTATTGTGGCTAGTAGATTGCTGTCTGTCATCATTTCTACTTCTCTGTTTACCAGTTCTTTTTCCGGGTTGTCTTCGACTTTGTTCAGTACTGTTCCTAGTACCGGTTTTTCCAGCATTCTGCATTCTTGCATTATCTGTGCTGCGTTGACGCTTGCTGTCTGGGTTGGCATTGTGACTACGATTAGTTCGTCGCAGGCCTCTATTATTCCCTCTACCGTTGTGCCGATGCCTGGTGGGCAGTCGACTAGTACGAAGTCTTCTCCTTTTGATGCGGTTTCCAGTATGTCTCTGAGCATTGCTGTGCTGGGTTCCGCTTGGTTTATTGATTTGGAGGAGGTCACGGCTTTTACGCCTGTTGGGTGTCTGAAGATTGCTTGGTCTACCCTTGCTTCTCCGCGCAGCACTTTCTGTATTTTAACGGGGTGGTCGTACTGTCCGAGGTATACGCCCAGATTTGAGGCTGAGAAGTCGGCGTCTATCAGTGTTACGTCGTTTCCCAGGTTTTTGAGAGCCATTCCTAGGTTTACTGTTAGGGTTGTCTTTCCAACACCGCCTTTACCAGAAATTATTCCTATGATACGCGCCTCGTTCATTACATCGATTTTTTGGATCTTCTTGTTAATAAATCCGATCAAGAACCTAGTTGTTACTTCCCAGAGTTTAAATTAGTTTGTCTCTAAAAGGTAACTATGTCGAAGTTCTGGGCTTTTTCGGGAGTCTTGATTGTAATTGGTTTGATCGCGGTTATAGGCGGAAGCACAGCCCAAGAAATTTTCTTCACTGATATTGAGACTGAGTGTAGATTGGACAAAAACGAAAGCGTTGATTTGGCAGTAACCAATGATAACGAGCTATATTTGAATGGACACTTTCCTGTTCAGTCGACATCTGCCGATATCCTGTATGACTACAATAGGCGTGGAGATAGAATAGTTTTGGACGTCTACGCTGAGAATGATAGGGAGCCTGAAACTTTCCAAGACACTTGTTACGCCTCAGGAGTCTACGAGGCCACGACAATAGAGTATGAAGGCGAATACACAGTGATCGTGAAGCATAATGGAGAAGAGTTCGAGAGAAAGGTAGTCAACTTTAATTAATCCCCTAAATCGTAAGGCTTCTCGCCTTTAATTATATACCAGTAGAAGTGCGCAGCCATCACTGCTATAAACACTATTTCCCCAATCAATCTGCTTCCTGTCGCCAGAAATGCTAAACCTGCCAAAACCATTGCATTAAGAAAACCAGGCCAGTACAGATAAACTAGGTTAGTAACTCTGTCCGCAGCTTCTCTTAAATCCATAAATTTTTCCTCAGCATCAACGAATTAATCTTTCAGCCTATATCTTATTTCGCCTTCCTCCTTATCTACCTCGATCTTTTCCTCTCTTGCAAGCCATCCTAAGGCCTGCTCCCTCATAGAATCGTTAAGCCGCGAAGTATAAGTTTTCAGTTTTGTCGCTGTAGCGTCGCCATGCCTGTTCAAGGCCTCGTATACTTGTCCAGCTGCCTCTCCGACTTTTTCCCTGTTCAAGGCCTCAGGAGTCTTTCTCTCTGAACCTTCTTCACGTTCCTCTGCTTCTGCAGCTTTCATAACAGTCTCCAAAGCTTTTTCTGGAGAAACGCTGATAGAGTCTACTCCTTGACCTACTAAGAACTCTATGTATTCCTCGTGTGCGCTCGTTGCATCGCCGCAGATCCCTATAGAGAGATGATTTCTGTGTGCTTCGCTGACTAGCATGGATACAGAATACTTAACAGCGGGGTCTGTTTCGTCAAAGGCATCTTTCAATTTCTCGTTTTCTAGGTCTACGCCCAATGTTAGCCGTGTTAAATCATTTATACCTGCTGAGAAGCCGTCGAACAGTTCGGAGAAGGCCTCTAACTGGATAATGTTTGCAGGAGTCTCTGCCATTAAGTGTACGTCAATATCGCCTTTGTCGAGGCCGTACTCTTTCATTTTTGCTCTAACTTTCTTACCTTCCTCTATGCTGCGGCAGAAAGGAACTACTATGGTAATGTTGTCGAGGCCTAGTTCGTCGATTGTCCGTCGCAAGGCGCGGCATTCTAGTTCGAATGCTTGAGCGAACACTTTATTGCTGTGTCTTGATGCGCCTCTCAGTCCCAGTAATGGATTGGATTCTTCCAGTTCAAACTCTTGGCCTCCTTCCAGTTCTGAGTATTCACTGGTTTTGAGGTCGCTTAGCTGTATGTTTACTTGGCGCGGGTAGAACGCGGCTGCGATTTTCCCTAGGCCTGAACGCAGTGCTTCTATGTATTCGTCTTGTCTCTCTTCTTGAATCAGTTTTAACGGATGTTCTCCGACGTGGTTTTTGATTATATGTTTTTGTGTTACGAGGCCTACGCCGTCTACAGGTAGTTGTGCGAGTTTGAATGCTTCGCTTGGTTCTTCAACGTTTATTTGTATGTCTGTTTCTGTTTCAGGTATTTTTTCTAGGTGGTGCTCTTTTGATTCATGTTGTAGTTGGCTGTCCCAGATTTTCCCGTTTGAGGTTGTGCAGTCTACTGTCACTTGTTTTTTGTTTGGTATTTTGGTTGTGGCTGTTTCCGTCCCAATCACTGCAGGTATGCCTAGTTCTCTAGCTATAATTGCTGCGTGACTGGTTCTACCTCCTTTATTTGTTATTATGGCTGCTGCTTTTTCCATTATTGGTTCCCAGTCTGGGTCGGTCATGTCGGTTACAAGTACTTGTCCTTCTTCGAACTGGTCGATCTGTTTGGCAGAGTTGAGTACGTGGGCTTTTCCTGAGCCTATCCTTGATCCTACGGCTTCGCCTTCGAGAATAACGTTTGACTCTTCTAGAAGTCTGTGGTCTTCAATTATATTGGTGTCTCTTTCAGCCTGGACTGTCTCGGGCCTGGCCTGCACAATGTATAGTTGTTTTGTTTCGCCGTCGAGCAGCCATTCTATATCCATGGGTTTTCCGTAGTGCTCTTCTATTCTCAGGCCGTATTTAGCAATTTCTTTGACTTGGTTGTCGGTTATGCAAAATTTCTCTCTTTCTGCCTGAGGAACTTTAACCTCTTTGTTTCTCGTATCTTCCTCTTCGAGCCTATTTTTCACCAGTTTTGATTCTTTTTCTCCAAGTTTTTTCTCTATTATTCCTAGGCTTTCTTTAAATACTGTGAATTCGTCAGGGTTAATTTCGCCATTGACTACGTAGTCTCCCAGTCCGTAGCTGGCGTTGACTGTAACTACGTTTTCAAATCCTGAGTCAGGGTCTAAAGTAAACATTACTCCCGATGCTCCTGTATCGCTCCGACCCATCTTCTGGACTGCTACGCCCAGTTTTAGGTCAAAGTGGTTTAAATCATTGGCTTCACGATACGATATTGCTCTATTAGTGAAAAGAGAGGCGAAACAGTCTTTAATTCTCTTTATCAGTTCTTGTTTTCCAGAAACGTTCAAGTATGCATTTTGCTGGCCTGCAAAACTTGTTTCGGACATTTCGAGTCCTGTCGCTGAAGGCCTCACAGCTACTTCAGGGTTTTTTACGCCCAGACGGTTCTCTAGTTCTTCGTAACTCTGTGCGAAATCATTTCTCAGGCCTTGCGGCATATCAGCGCTTTTTATGTGGGTGCGGATTTGTCTGCCGCGCATCTGCAAATCTTTAACATCACCGGTATCAAGGTCGCTGAGGATAGTCTCTATTTTTTCCTTCAGACCGGTTTCAGTAATGAACTGTTCGTATGCGCTTATGGTGGTCGCGAATCCGGGTAGCACGGGGACTTCAACATTGTTTTGAAGTTCTCCAAGGTTTGCGTTTTTTTCCCCTACTTTTTCGCTGTCTTCTGCGCCGATCTCTTCGAACCAGAGAACATTTTCCATACTCATACCATTTAATGACAAGAGACGCCATATAAAAAAAGCGTTGTAATTTTGCAGTGGCATATGCAACTGATTTTAAGCGTCGAACAGAAATAGGATATATGTTGAAAGGCCAGTCATCGATAGAATACTTTGCAGTAGTGGCTATAGGCCTTGTTATTGCTGCGCCGTTTGTTTTAAGCGTTCAGGACTCGTTGACAAACGTTATTTCCGGGTCTGAAACTGCGGAACTGGAGAGTTCGCTTGATGGCATGGAAGAGGCAGTAGGTAAAGCTGACGCGTTAGGCGAGTCTTCTAAAACCAGTTTCACTTTGGAGCTGCCTAGCACGGTGGAAGAAGCCTCTTTTTCTGAGAACGGGGAAGTAGTGGTTTACACGGTTGATGAGCCAGGAGGCCTAACTAATTATACGAGGATTTTTGATACGCAAGTTTCAGGCGATCTTCCTGATGAGCCGGGATTTTACATGGGTTCGGCTGAGGCAGGTTCTGAAGAGGTTGAGATCAGCTTTGAAAACTATGATCCTGAATAATTTTTGAAGGCCTATCAAAGTTTGTGCTGGTTTGATGCCGGGTTTTTTATCCTCGGACAGGCAATTATTTCCTGTATGAAGGGGCAGTCATCTATAGAGTTTTTAGTAATGGTTGGTATAGCACTGGTTATTGCTGCGCCTTTTGTGATTACAGCTCAGGACTCAATTATAGGCCTTTCGATCGGAAGCGAGAATGCTGAGTTCCAGGCCTCGATTGATAGGGTGGGTGAAAAAGTGGATTCTGTCGCAGAATCTGGAGACAAGTCGGCTAGAACTTTACAGTTTCAGACTCCATCAAGTATAGATGAAGTATATGTTGAGGATCAGGCCTTGATTTTCGAACGGCGAGGAGCACAAGAGTCGAATTTCACTCAAACATTCCCTGTAGAGGTGAATGTTGAAGAAGATGTTTTTGATAGTGGTCAAGGCGTCCAGGATTTGAGGATTGAGTCTTGGAACAGCCAGGTAAACATATCTGAAAGTGATTAGGCCTTATTAGGAAGGCATCAAGTTTTTTTTGTAAAGAATTTTTCCGGTTTTTTGTTGAGGTGCCACTATTTTATTCAGGTATTCACAAGTTGTGGGTATGGGAAAGCTGAAAGGCCAGTCATCGATAGAGTTTTTCATTTATTTTACTATTACGTTGACAGTTTTTGCTTTTCTCTATGTTGAGGTTGTTGACAGGCAGATCTCTGCTTTCGAGTATCGTGAGACGCTTCTTGCCGAGAATGTAGGTGAGAAGTACGGTTTTGAACTTGAGAACGCTATGTCAGCGGGAAAAGGCTATGAAAGAGAGTTTGAGCTGCCTAGAGAAATCTTTGGTTCAGAATATGAGCTTATCGCCAGAAACGGTACGGTAGAGGTTGACTGGGGAAATGAATCGGTATTTGTATCCTCTACTTACAGTGGGGAAGAGTTCAGCATAAACTCTGAGGAAGGGCCTTTCACGGCAGTAAATGAAGAAGGAGGTGTTGGTGTTGAGCCACAGTAAAGGCCAGGCATTTGCACCGGACTTTTTAGCAAGCATAGCGGTCTTCACAGTCATGATGTCAGTATTTATTCTCTCATGGAACTCGATAGTAGTCAGTCAAGAGGATGCTCGCGAGGAAAAGGCCTTATATGAGAACGCTGAGAGAACTTTAGCCCAGCTCTTATCTTCGGAAGGTGTTCCAGAGGACTGGGATCAAGACAGTGTAACCAGTTTAGGCCTTGCATCAACGCCTCACGTTATCGAGATCGAAAAGCTTGAGGAGATGGATGAACTGGATGAATCAGAGCAACTGGCCATGCTGAACACCTTCAATTTTAGACTTGAAGTCAAAAGAGAGGACGATGACGACATTGAACTAGGTTCAAACAATGTAGACGGCGATCTAGTCGTGCCTCTCCGAAGAAACGCGATTTTGAATACTGAAGATGGAAAGGAGCGCGTAGAGGTGGTCTACACAGTATGGCGTTAAAAGGATTTTACTTCTCACTTGACGCAGTACTAGGCCTAGCTGTGATTGCTGTGGCCCTATCATTCATTACTATAGGCGTAGATACAGGCCTCAGCGAGAGCGACATAAGGTTTTCAAGCTACAGCTCGCAATCAGTAGACATGGGTCATTTAATGCAGCAGGAAAAAATAGGCGACTTGCCTGAAGAAGACCGAGAAGACTTATTCGATAACACGGAAATGAATGAAAATGATTCTAATCGGTCGATCGCTAACACATTACTTGTCTTGGAAGAGCAAGGCGACGACTACGTAGAAGAAATGGCCGAAAAATATTCTGAAGACTTTGAATACAGTTCAGGCCTATACTACCGTAATAATTCGGATCTGGAAACGTTACATGAATCCAGTATTGATACTGCCTCTTCATCATCGTTCGTCGCTACCGGCGAGCAGAGGCCTTACGAAGTCGTGGTGGTGGTTGGAGAATGAAAGGAATGGCATACATTCCGTTTGCAGTCTTGGCAGCGTCGGCAATGTTTTTACTGGCGTTAACTCCTATGGATGCCTCGCCTGAAAACACGGAGACGAACCAGAACTCTCTTGAGGCCTACAACCTGTTCCATGAAAGCGGGGTAAATGCTTACAGTGAAAGACTGAATACTAATCTTGAACAGTACGTCGATGCTGTAAACGAGACTCTTGGAGAAGGTGACAGGACTGAGGACGCAGATAATTTAGATGCAGATGAATATGTTGAAGCAGAGTTCGAGTCTGAACAAGTTTTACAGGCCTCAATGAATGACTGGGTTGAAAGCATGGATAATGTGGATGAGTATTCTACAAAAACTGTTGTTTTAGATCATGAAGAATTCGGTTTTGATTACAGCGAAAATACTGAGGTATTGAGCTTTTCTGTCGATGTAGCTGTTCAGACAGAGTATGATGTTTTGAGTATTTCTAGGAGTTCCGAAGAGTTAGTTGAGGCCTCTGTATCGGTTGAGGATTATGAGAATATAGAATAAAATAAAAGAAAAAGTGAAATGAGGCTCACAAAACTAGTTAGCGAGCTCTAAGCTGTCAGTCATTGATCCGGAAGTTGATTGACCTGTTAGGTCTCCCTGATTGTATTCGAATCCTAGATCGAAGTCGTTACATCCATCTGAAGATATTAGATCTGTGTCTACAGTGATAACTTCTGAGTTGCCGACTCCAATAGTTTCGTCTACTTCGAGATCGTCATGACCTTCTAGAGTCACGTTTTCAACATCTAGGGAGTTGCTTCCTCCGTTTCTTACTTCAAGTTGTAGTTCTGATCCGTCATCTTCTTCGTTTGAAATTCCGAAGTCTTCGACTATTACGTCGGTTCCTGTGAATCCTGATGTGCTTTGGGTACATTGTCCTTGGACGGTTGCGAAGATTGCTCCTCCTACGATTGCTACTACTAAAAGCATCCATCCGTATGTCATCAGGTATTCGATTGCTGACTGACCTTTTGTCTTTTCAAATCTTATGTCGTTCATTGATAGGTTTTGCACCTGAATAATTTCTATTTGGTTGCGCCGGTATAAAAACCTTTTTAGGTTTTAGAGGTCTGCGAGCGCCCATCCTATGCCGGTGCTTACTCCTATGAAAAGTGTTACAGATACTATGCAGAAGATCGGAGCGTATTTGAAGCCTTCTTTTATGTTTCCGTTGTTTATCTCGGATATTATCAGTGCTGCGAATGTATTTGTTGTTATTATTGCCATGTATGCGAAGAGTCTGAAGAACTCTACGTCTACGTTAGGCGGTTCGAAGGACATTTCGAATCCTAGTTCGCTTCCTGCGCCGCCCATGTCCATATCATCCATGTCAGACTCTTCCCACATCTCTGTTGTTACGTCGGCCATGTGTACGCTTACTGCGAAAAGTATTGGTGCTCCTGCGACCGCCACCATTATGATGAATATGGCGTACATTCTAATGCTTGATTTGATTTCTTTACGCATTTCTAGCGAGCTTCTAATGTCTTCTGCGCTTGATTCAAGCAGGTCGGCTTTGTCTCCTCCTGCTTTAATCCCGTCTATAAGCAGTTTGAGTGTTTCTTGGAATAGCTCGGATTTTATTCTGGCCTCCATATTTTTCAGGGATTTTTCGACTGCTACACCGCCATACATCTCCATTGCGGTTGTTTTTAGTTCGTCTCCAAGAGGTCCGAACTCATCTCTTGCGCTTAAAAGAAATGATTTTTCTATTGTGTGCCCGGATCTTACGTTGGAGCTCACAAGCCTTAAAGCATCTGCTAAAACGTCCTCCATTTTTTTCTTCCGTCTCTCGGCTCTTAGAGATACTAGGAGATAAGCTAGCGCCACTCCTGCGCCCATACCTGCTACTGTCCCGGCTGTAGCGTTAATTGCAGGGTGTAGTGGTGAAAAGTATAGTGCTAGGAATAGGAAGATTGGAACGGTTACGAATATGCTGTTTGCGACCCAGTTCTCGTAATTCTCTATTTTTGCGTAGTGCGCTTCTTTTTCTATTTTATCTCTGTAAAAAGAGGGGAGTAATTTGTAAACTGCTTCTATCATGCTGCTTTCACCTCAGGCCTTCTGCTTTTTATTGTGTTCAGGAAGAATAGTTGGAACAGGATTAGGCCTCCTATTATGCCGTAGAATATTGTTGTGCTTATTTCGAATCCTGTGAATGAGGATAGAACTATCATTAGTGTTACTCCTAGGCTTGGGAAAATGACTGCCAGCATAAGATACATCAGGATGAATGGGTTCAGGTCTTTAGAGTAGTTTTGCACTTGGAGCTTCTGCTCCTGTATGATTGTGTTTACAAGTGAGTCAAGTGTTACTGTTACGCTTGTCCCTGATTTGAGGGAGTTAATTAGTTGCCACTGTGTTCTCCGGTACATCTGGCTCTGGTTTCTTGCTATAGAGTCTTCTAATGCTTCGACCTGGGGTTTACCTCCCTGTATGTCGGATACGATTTTTTGGAACTCTTCAGAGGCCTCTTCATAGTCTTCGCTGACTGATACCATTGCTTGGTAGAGCGAGATGCCTGAGCTGACCTCGATAAGCATGTGTCTCAAGGCGTACGGCAAGTTTTTCTCCAGGTTTCTTGCATATCTTTTGGCTCTTATCTGCGGTTGGTAAGCGAAAGTTAGGAAAAGCATGAATGATATGACAGGTGCTGCTCCTAGGCCTCCGTATATGTAAGTGTCCATGTTCATGTGCATGCCTATGACTACTGTGAGCAGTCCTAGTACAAGGCCTATTTGTGCTGCTTTGTATATTGAGAAGGCCAGGTATGTGTCTGGGTCGTCGTCCATCCTTGCTTGTTTGATGTCTTGTTCTATTGATGGGACGAAGAACCGGCTTTTCTCTGCTAGCGGCAGTAGTATGCCTTCGAATTGTTCCGGTACCTTTGCCTCCATAGAATAAGATTTCTCTATGTTTGAATAAAAAGATAGGCCGGTTTGCTTTTCAGAAAACTGTTGAGTCTAGGCGTCCGATCTCTGGGCCTGATGTCTCTTCGCTGACTAACATGTGCTGTGTATTCACGAGTGCGCCTGAACCTATGTATGGTGAGCCAAGGCTTACTGTTCCAATATCAACTCTTTCGAGTTTCAGTGCTTTTTTCACCAGTTCGGCATCTGATTCGTCTGCGTCTCTGTGAATCACTGCGCCTTTAGAGTTGCATACTCCAGATACGCCGGGGTTCAGGCCTGAAATATCACCTATGGTTACGGGTACGTCCAGTGATTCTTCTATTTCTTCTTTGAACTCTGAAAGTTTTTCGCTTACCAAGGCGCCTTTGTCGTTGCATAGAATCAGGTTTCCGAGAGCATTGTAGCGCGACTCCAAAACCTCGAACTCAATATTTGACTCTTCTAAAACATTTCGCTCCAGATCAGAAAGTTCTCTAGGTACTAGGAGGCAGTTAGAGTTACCTGCTGAAAACAGGCCTACCAAACGCGTCTTGCTGATCTGTGTCTCTACAACTTCTACGTCGAAGAACTCTTTTTTCTTGAAGTTAGGAGGTACTAAGACGTAGGAGTCTGTTACGGTTGCGTGGAATCCTGTGTTTTCTGTTCCGCGGTAGTTGTACTTTTCTGCTGCCATCAACCTAGTTTATTGGTTCTCAATCCAGTCTTTCAAAGTCTTTCTATCCTTGTTGCTTTCCTCAGCTTCCATTAAGGCCTCATAGTCAGGGTCTTCGAGTTTTGAGACTTTCTCTTTCACGTCTGATACAGAACTGTCTACTATTTTGTCGTAGTCCACGTTTTCAGATTCTCCTTCAGAATCGACTACTTCTTCTTGTTGTTGTTCTGCTTCATTTTCTGATGTTTCAACATCGTCGTATGATTCTGCTGGGTATAGTGTGGTTAGTTCAGCTGTCTCCACTACTTCGAGCTCTACTTTTCTAGGAGGTTTTGTAGCTCCTCTGCTCCATAGGGCTTCGTTTAACTCCTGAGAAATCTTTACTTCTCCATTGAATGAGGCCTTTAATTTGTTAACAGCTTTTTTGGCCCTGTGCTGTCTTCCGGCGTTTCTGGCCTTTGAAAGATTGACTGTTGTTCTCATTTATTCATCAAGATCGTTGCGCCGCCAGTGACGGCTTTTCCTAGGTTTTATAGACTTCTTTCTAGCTCTATCTAGGCCGAAAACTTTCAGCGAAATCCATCTTGGCGCGGACTTTGCGCTGTTAGCTGCCTTTCCAAGCCTCTTCTTTTTTCCTTTCGACTTATTTGATGCCATAGTATTATTTTACCTCGTTACCTGTATTTTATGTTCATATCCGAATCTTTTTGACTCAAATCCTTCAACATCTGCTTCAAAGTGCTGTCATCTATTTTATCTTGGATTGCTCCGCTCATCCCAAGCTTTGCTATCTGGGCCTCGATCATTGAAGCTTGCTGAGGTCTCGCTGCACGGATGTTAGCAAGTCTTGAGCGCGCCTCGCTTGTTAAATGTTGTTCGGCAAGGTTTTTGACCTGTTCCTGTTGGTCTTGTTGTTCCTGTTCCTGCAGCTCTTTTGCTCGTTCTTCTCTTAATTTTTCTAGGTCGTCTTCGTCCATTACAGTGATCCTGCTTTGGTGTCGAGCAGGCCTCTGCCTTTTTCGGTGATTCTTCTTCCTTCGCCTTCTTCAGATTCTAGTAGGCCTGCTTCCTCCAGGTTTTGGAGACAGGTCCTGATTACTTTTCCTGAGGCCTTTCCGTGGTGTTCTGGTCCGTGGCCGTGGTTGGCTCGGTCTCCGAAGATGGTTCTGAGTCTTGAAACTCCTAACGGGCCTTCAGTGTATATCTTTCTGAGTATTGCTGCGGCTCTGATGTGGTACCAGTTGTCTTGTTGTGGAGGCCTTTCTTTTGTGACTCCGGTCTTGACATAGTTGGTCCATTCCGGTGCGTCGAATTCTGCCTCCAGTTCCTCTGCTACTTCTCGGATCAGTGAATCAGCCTTTACATCATATACTGTACTCATACAGTTATTCACTGGTTAAAAGCTTTTAAATCAAAACCTGTTGGTTCAGTTGTTTGATCGGTGTTGTTCTAGGCTTATCGATATTTCTCTGTAGCTTCGTTCGACGATACCTTCTATGTCGTTAAACTGGTTATCGATCTTCTTTTTCTCTTCACGTACTTCTTCGTACAGATCGTGCAGTTCTCCGTATTCTTCGTGGTACTGGAGCGTTAATATTGAGATTTTCTGCGCTAGGTCATCGAAAGCTACTTCGCCTAATTCGTAGCTGTGAGGAGAATCATGGTAAACTGCGGCAAATAAAAACATTTCCGACGCGTCAATCAAGTCAAAAGTCTCTTCAATCACTCTCTCCGAATTAATTCGGGGATTAGCAGGACTATAGCTTTCATAATCTGCTTCTTCTAAGTGATGTCTCAAATCATCAAAAGAATCGCTAAGACGACTGCAGAAAGCCATAACTAAATTTAGGCAGTTTTAAATAAAAGATTTGGCAGTCTAAGACAGACAAAAAAAGATATAAGAGTGAGGGAGGGGGAAAAGATAATTTTCTCCTAGTTCAGGAAGTCAGGCCTCAAACTCTTTTCGTCAACTTCTTCCTCAAGATGGGTTCTAAACTCTTCAACTGTGAAGCCGCGGTCCTCGTTCTCAAACCGGTCTCTTACAGATATTTCTGAGGCCTCTTCCTCGTTGTCGCCGACGATGATCATGTAAGGTACTCTATCATCGTGAGCATTCTGGATTTTCTTCCCTACAGTCCAGCTCCTGTCTTCGATCTCGACTCTGAAATCTGAAAGTTCTTTTTTCAGCGTTTCTGCGTATTCGAGATTGTCGTCGCTGACTGGCAGGATTCTGACCTGTTCAGGCGCTAGCCATGTTGGGAACCGGCCTTCGAACTGTTCGATAAGAATCATCAGGAATCTTTCATAGCTGCCGTAAAGCGCTCTGTGAATCATCACAGGCCTTTCCTCAGTGTTGTCCTCTGTTGTGTAGGTTAAGTCGAATCTTTCAGGCATGTTGAAGTCTATCTGTACTGTTGGGCCGTCCCAGTTTCTGCCTAATGCGTCGGTGAATGCGATATCGATCTTTGGGCCGTAGAATGCTCCGTCACCTTCTTCAACTCCGTAATCTAGCTCTAATTCTTTGAGAACGTCTCTTAGTGCGTTTTCTGCATTATCCCAGATTTCGTCGCTCCCCATGGATTTTTCAGGCCTTGTGGCTAAGAAGTATTCTGCCTCCATTCCAAATGTGTCAAGCACCTTGTTTATATTGTCCATGACTGTGAGAATTTCTTCTTTAATCTGGTCAGGTCTGACAAATAGGTGTGCGTCGTCGATTGTGAATGCCCATACGCGTGACAGGCCTGAGAGTTCCCCTCGCTGCTCTTTTCTGTAGACTTTGCCGTTTTCAGAGTATCTTACTGGTAGGTCTTTGTAGCTCCAGCTTTGCTGATTAAAGATTGTTGCGTGGCCAGGACAGTTCATAGGTTTCAATCCGTATTCGTCTTCTCCGACTTCTAAGAGAAACATGTCATCCTTATAGTTCTGGTAGTGGCCTGACTCTTTCCAAAGCTCTGTCTTGAAGAGATGGGGGGTCTCCACAAACCTGTAGTCTTGATCTGCGTTCAGCTCGTCAACGAACGCTTGAAGCTCGTTTAACACTGTCTTGCCAGCAGGATGGTAAAGAGGTAGCCCGGGGCCAGTAACCTCTGGAATAGAGAACAAGTCCATTTCTTGTCCGATTTTTCGGTGGTCTCGCTTAGCAGCCTCCTCTTTTTTCTCTAGAAAGGCCTGCAAATCTTTTTCTGAATCAAAGGCAGTTCCATAGACGCGTGTAAGCATCTGGTTCTCTTCGTCGCCTCTCCAGTAGGCTCCAGCAATCTCCAACAGTTTAAATGCTTCGATTTCTCCTGTGCTCGATACGTGAGGGCCTTTACACAAGTCTTTGAACTCTCCTTGCTGATAAAAGGAGACTTTGTCTTCTGATGGTTCGCTCTCTGAGGAGCCATCTTGAGAAGATCTCTGATCTTTGTTTGAGGCCTCTTCGTTCAGTATGTCAAGTTTGTACTCGTTTTCTTGGTAGAACTCTTCTGCCTCTTCTCTTGAAAGCTCGATTCTTTCGATTTCCAGGTCTTCTTCAATTATTTTTTGCATCTCGGTCTCTATTTCCTGTAGATCTTCTTTTTCCAGGCTTTCCTGTGTTTCTATGTCGTAATAGAATCCTTGATCAGTCCAAGGCCCTATTGTAAGCTTGGCCCCAGGTTTTAGTCTTTTTAAGGCCTGTGCGAATACGTGGGCTGTGCTGTGTCGGAGTACGTCGATGTATTCGCTGCTTTGCGGTGTTATGATTTCTATTTTGTCTCCGTCGGTTACAGTTTCTTCTTTTGCAGCCAGTTCAGAGTTTATTTTTCCTGCTACTGTTGCATCTCCGAGGCCTGTCCCTATTTTGTAGGCTGCGTCTTCTAATGTCGAGTTTTCTTCTAGTTCTAGTGTGGATCCGTCTGGCAGTATAACTTCAATCATTGAGATCTCCTGTAAAGTTTATGGAAAATTTTTGAATGCCTAGAGTTAAATCTAGGATTGTCGAACAAGTTTTGGGGTAAAGCATCCACCTTTCATTGTAACTGTATTGAGGCCTTGTGTTCTTAATAGTCTAACTCTCACCACAGTTTGTTATGATCAAAGTCCTTAGACTAGGACATAGAAGAGGAAGAGATGATAGAATTTCTACTCATGTAGGCCTTACGGCGAGGCAGTGGGGTGCGGATGAAGTAGTGTTTTCTGGAGAGAAAGACAGCAAAATGCTGGAAAGCCAGAGAGATATAATCGATCGCTGGGGAGGTAATACCGATATCCGCTATACAGAGGATTGGAGAAGCGAGATAAGAGATTTTGAAGGCCTGAAAGTCCATTTAACGATGTACGGGTTGAAAATTGATAAAGAGGTTGAAGGCCTGAAATCCAGGTTTGAGGATGGAGAAGATCTGCTTGTGGTCGTGGGTTCTGAGAAAGTGCCGAGATGGGTTTACCATAACGTTGACTACAATATATCTGTCGGTAATCAGCCTCACAGTGAGATAGCGGCTCTTGCTGTTTTCATGGATCGAATTATAGGCCTTGAAGAAGATTTTGAAGGAGCTGATGTGTTTGTGAGGCCTTCGAAAGATCAGAAATTGACGAGAAAAAATTGACGTGTTTACTGTAAAATAACAAATAATTTAAGGTTTTCTTGTTTAGGTTTATCTGTGAGCGGTCCAGAAGTTGTTGATGAAGTGACGTCAGAAGAGCTTACTGTTGATGAGATGTTGGAGCTTTTTGATAGAGATATTAAGAGCAATATGGTTGAAAATCCTAAGCGTTACGATGGGGATTGTAAGGGGAACATACTTACAGAGTGTATGCGAGAGGGGCTTAAAGAGCTTGAAACAGCTAGTGGGGCCTCTGATGTAGATTATGCGGTGATCGGCGGTATTGGAACTCAGTTGAGAGGTTTTGCTGACTGTGAGGACATACTTTTGATAGGAGATCATTTTGGTAGGCGGCGGACTGCGGATATTGATATTTTAGTAGAGGACTATGGTGAAGGAGTGTCTCTGTTAACAGAGTATAACAAACATTATGATCCGTTACCTGTCTTAGATGTTGTGAGCGGCCATATTCCAGGTGATCACGAGATAATTGAGAATGCCGAGATTATTGATTTTGAATACCTGGGCTCGGATTTTGATTTCAATGTAAAAGTGCCGACAAACGAAGATTTAATATACTCTAAGGTATGGGATCCGTCTCTCGAAAAAAAGAGAGGAACTAATTACGACTTGGAAAAAATTTCCGAGTTATCAGGTTACGTGTTCGATGTCAATGAAGAAGAGCTGAGAAACATGGTTAAGAACCGTGCTCCAGACATGGAAGCGTCTATAAACTACCTTATTCGAGCAGGAATCGATATTTAATCTTCAGGCCTGTGCGGCTTTACTTCGAACTTTTTACCGTCTGCTCCGGCTTCAACGTTCTCAAATTTTTGTGAGGCTTCTTTGACTAAAGAGTCTACTTGGTTTCTGTATCTTCTGGAAAAGTGTGTGAGGACTAGTTTCTCAACTGAGGCCTTTGATGCGATCTCAGCCGCCTGTAATGCTGAGGTGTGGCCTTTTCTGTCGGTTATCATTTCGTGTAGGCAGGTTGCTTCGTGGATTAATAGGTCTGCGTCTTCTGCATAACTGATTAAGTTCTCGGATCTGGCTGTGTCGCCTGAATAAACTATTTTTCTCCCTCTCACTTCTTCCACTACTTCTTCAGGCCTGATTGTTTTACCGTTCCAGTCAATTGTTTCTCCTTGTTTTAGCCTTCCGATTTTTGGAGAGTCTTCAAGGCCTAGTTCCTTCATTTTTTCCTTGTTGGCTTTTCTTGAGTTTTCTTCTTCGAAACTGTATCCGAAAGCGTTTATGCCGTGATCTACCTCGAATGGCTTAACTTGGTAGCCTTCGCCTACGATTTCGTCTCCTTCTACCAAGTCTTCAACGAATATGTCGTAGCTTCGGTTAAAATACCCTGTGTCAAGCATTCTGTCGGTAAACTCTTCGGTACGAGGAGGCCCATAAATGTATAATGGTTTTTCCCGTCCCTCTAGCTCCATCGTCTGTATTAGTCCGAGCAGGCCTGAGAAATGGTCTGCATGCCAGTGAGAAATAAATATTCGCGATATCTTCATTATCCCTAGTTTTTCTTTCATCAAGGTTCTCTGTGTGCCTTCGCCGCAGTCAAAAAGTATTCTTTCTCCTTTAAAATCGATGAGGTGTGCGGCTAGGCCTCTCTCTCGTGTAGGAACGGCGCTAGAAGTACCGACAGTGTAAACTTTCATAAGTCTCCTTTTGAATTAGTTTTTTTATCCGTAACCAAAAACTATATGAATCTGTAACCACTATTGAGTAGTATGAGTTTTCGTGGGTGGGACGTTGATCCTGAAAACGATCCTGAGGACTATGATTCTCTTGTTAATATTCAACCTGAAACAGGCAATCCGCACGATGAAACAGGCTCTAAACGTGAGCACAGAGCTTATGATGTTTCTGAACTTGTTAATGTGTCAGAGTTCTCTAAAGAGGAGCTTTATTGGAATGCGATGAGGGCGTCTGAAACTTTAACGGAGCGTTATGAAGAAACCGGAGAGTATTTCATGGTGCAGTTCGATCCATGCGGGGCAGTTCCTGTAG